>WRCZ01000155.1 GCA_009783685.1 Actinomycetes bacterium | reverse complement strand
GCACCTCCCGCGGCCTCAGGCCGCTGAGACCAGCGCCACCGGTTCCGACGCCCGCTCCCGTTCCAGGGTGCGGCGGAACGGGCCGTCCACGGCGGCCAGTTCGGCGTAGCCGCCGCGCTGCACGACACGTCCGGCGTCCAGCACCACGATCTCGTCGACGGCGCCGCCTGCCAGGCACGCCAGGCGGTGGGTGATCAGCACGGTCGTCCGGCCACGGGTCGCGGCCAGCAGATCGGCGGTCAGCGCGTCGGCCGTGGGCAGGTCCAAGTGCTCGGCGGGCTCGTCCAGCACAAGCACGGGGAAGCCGGCCAGCAGGGCGCGGGCCAGGGCGAGGCGCTGCCGCATGCCCCCGGAGAGGCGGGCGCCGTGCTCGCCGACCGACAGGTCCAGGTCGACGTCCAGCCGCGCCGCGGCCAGCGCCGCCCGCAACTCCTCGTCCGTCGCGCCGGGGCGGGCGAGCCGCAGGTTCTCCCGCACGGTGCTGTCGAAGACGTGCGCGTCCTGGGCGCACAGGCCGACCAGGTGCCGCACGTCGTCGCCGTCGAGCTCGCGGGCGTCCTGCCCGGCGAGGGTGTAGGCGCCGGCTTCGGTGTCCAGGAAGCGCAGCAGGACGTGCGCCAGCGTGGTCTTGCCCGCGCCCGAGGCGCCCACCACGGCGATCCTGTGGCCCTCGGTGAGCGTGAGGTCCAGGTCCGCGACGGCCGGTGCGTCCTGTCCCGGATGACGGGCCGTCACGCCGCGCAGGACCAGCGGGAAGGGCGCTGCCGGGGCCTGGGCGGGCTCCTGCGGCTCCCGGACGGGCACGGGCGCGTCCAGCACCTCGCGCACCCGCTCGGCCGCCCTGCGGCTGCGCTGACGCTGCTGGACGGCGGCCGGCATCCCGGCGACCGCCTCGAACGCGGCCAGCGGGGTCAGCACCAGGACCGCCAGCAGCACGCCGTGCACCCGGTGGGCCGCGACGGCCTGCACGCCGACCGCCGCGCAGGCGGTCACGGTCAGGCCGGTGACCAGGGCGGTCAGCCCGGCGCCGAGCGCGGTCGCGGCCGCCGACCGCGCCTCGATGCCGCGCAGTTCACGGTCGGTCGCGGCGGCCTGCTCCCGGCGGGCGGGCAGCGCGCCGGCGACCGTCAGCTCCGCGGTGCCGGTGAACAGCGCCAGCACCCGCGCCGACAGCGCGCCGCGCACCGGGGCGGTACGGCCCGCGGTCCTGCGGGCGACCGCGGCGGACAGCGCCGGCACCGCGACCCCGGCGACCAGCAGGCCGGCGCCGAGCAGCAGGCCCGCGGCGGGCAGCAGCCAGCCGGTGAACACGGCCGCGAGCACGGCGGTCGTCCCGGCGGTCAGCGCGGGCAGCAGCCAGCGCAGGAACCAGTCCTGCACCGCGTCGACGTCCGCGACCAGCCGCGACAGCAGGTCGCCGCGGCCCGTGGCGCCGAGCCCGGCCGGCGCGAGCCGCTCCAACCGGCGGAACACCCGCACCCGCACCTCGGCCAGGGCGCGGAACACCGCGTCGTGCCCCACCAGGCGCTCGGCGTAGCGGAAGACGGCCCGCCCGATGCCGAAGGCCCGGGTCGCCGTCACCGCCACCATCAGGTACAGCACCGGCGGCTGCTGGGCGGCCCGGCTGATCAGCCAGCCGGACGTGCCCATCAGGCCGATCGCGCAGCCCAGCGCGAGCACGCCGAGCGCACCCGCGGCGGCGACCCGGCGCAGGAACCCCGGCGCGCGCACCAGCCCGACGACGGCGCCGCCCTTCAGCCGCGCCGCCTGCTCCCGGGACGGACGTCCCGCCGTGCTCTCCGTCGCTTCCGCGGGTTGCGCAGTTTCCAGGGGTTCCGCGGGTTCCGCGGCCCGGGGTGCGGGCAGGCGCGGCGAGGCCGTGTCGGCGGGCGCGTCAGCGGGCGCGGTGGCGGGCCCGAGGGCATCCGCGGTGACTCCGGCCTTCGCGGCCGGGACCGGTGTGACGGCCGCGACCGCACCCGCGGCGGCGGCGGTGTCCACGGGCTCGCCGGGCGTCTTCGCGGGGAAGGCCAGCGGGTGGACGCGGTCGGCCAGCGGGAGCAGGGCCGGGCGGTGGGCCGTCATCACGACGGTCCGGCCTCGGGCCAGTTCGCGCAGGGCCGCGATCACCCCCTGCTCGGTGTCGCCGTCGAGGTGCGCGGTCGGCTCGTCCAGCAGCAGCAGCGGACGGTCGGCGAGGAACGCCCGGGCCAGGGCGAGCCGCTGGCGCTGTCCTGCGGAGAGCCCCGCGCCGTCCTCGCCCAGCAGGGTGCCGGGCGAGGCGAAGGACGCGACGCCGGCCGCGGCCAGCGCGGACCGCACCTCGGCGTCGGTGGCCTGCGGCCGGGCCAGCCGGACGTTCTCGGCAACGGTGCCGGCGAACAGGTGCGGCCGCTGCGGCACCCAGGCGATCTGGGCGTGCCAGGTCGCCGGGTCGATCGACGCCAGGTCGACCCCGTCGACCAGGATCCGCCCGGCCGACGGCACGGCGAAGCCCAGCAGGGCGCTGAGCAGCGTGGACTTGCCCACTCCGCTCGGCCCGGTGACGGCCAGGAACTCCCCGGGCGCGATCTCCAGGCTGGTGGGCGCCAGCACCCCGTCCTGCCGTACCTCGACGCCGTCGACGGTGAGGGCGGCGGTGCGCAGATCGGGCGCGGCCAGCCGTCCCGGCGCGCGGGCGGGTTCGGTCTCCAGGACCTCGAAGACCTCCTCCGCGGCGGCCAGCCCCTCGGCCGCCGCGTGGTACTGCGCGCCCACCTGGCGCAGCGGCAGATACGCCTCGGGGGCGAGCACCAGCACCAGCAGCCCGGTCCGCAGGTCCAGTTCACCGTGCACCAGCCGCATGCCGATGCCGACGGCGACCAGCGCCACCGAGATCGTGGCGAGCAGCTCCAGCACGAACGACGACAGGAACGCGATCCGCAGGGTCCGCAGCGTCGCCCGGCGGTACTCGGCGGTGATGGCCCGGATGTTCTCGGCCTGCACCTTGGCCCGGCCGAACACCTTGAGGGTTGGCAGGCCCGCGACGACGTCGAGGAAGTGGCCGGACAGCCGGGCGAGCAGCCGCCACTGGCGGTCCATCCGCTCCCGGGTGGCCCAGCCGACGAGCACCATGAACAACGGGATGAGCGGCAGGGTGATCGCGATGGTCGCCGCGGATATCCAGTCCGCGGTCGCGATCCGCGCCAGGACGACCGCGGGCACCACGACGGCCAGCCCCAACTGCGGCAGATAGCGGGCGAAGTAGTCGTCGAGGGCGTCGATGCCGCGGGTGGCGAGCGTGGTCAGCTCGCCGCTCCTGCGGCCGGTGAGCCAGCCGGGGCCGAGCGAGGTGGCGCGCTCCAGCATCCGCCGGCGCAGCTCGGACTTCACCGCGGCCCCGGCCCGGTAGGCACACAGTTCGGTCAGCCAGGCCACCAGCGCCCGCCCGGCCGACACGGCGGCCAGCGCGAGCAGGTCGCCGCGCAGCGCGCCGAGCCCCTGCCCGTGCTGGAAGCCGCCGACCACCACATCGGCGATGAGCGTGGCCTGGGCGACGAGCAGTCCCGCACCCGCGGCTCCGAGCAGCACGGAACCGGCGAGGAACACCCCCGTCGCACGGGCATGGCGGACCAGACGCGGATCGACAGGTTTCACGTGGAACATCCCCTTTCACGCGGGTCCGGATGTTTCACGTGGAACATCCGGACCGCGCAGGACGACCGGGTACCGCGCACCATCAGTGCGCGCCCTCCGCGAGGTGCTGGGTGCCGATCCGCTTGCGGAACACCCAGTAGGTCCAGCCCTGGTAGAGCAGCACCAGCGGGGTCGCGATGCCGGCGCACCAGGTCATGATCCGCAGGGTGTACGGAGTGGCGGAGGCGTTGCTGACGGTCAGCGACCAGTCGCCGTTGAGGCTGGACGGCATCACGTTCGGGAACAGGGCGAGGAAGAGCATCGCCACCGCGGCCGCGATCGTGACCCCGGAGAAGGCGAAGGACCAGCCCTCGCGCCCCGCCAGGTTCGCCCCGATCGCCGCGGCCAGGGCGGCCACCGCCACGATCAGCGCCACCAGGCTCCACCGGTCACCGGAGTGCACCTGGGTCCACACGAGGAAGACGGCGGCTGCGGCGGCCGCGATCAGCCCGGCCACGGTGGCCAGCGCCCGCGCCCGCTCCCGGATCGGGCCGACGGTCTTCAGCGACACGAACACCGCGCCGTGGAAGGTGAACAGGGTCAGCGTCACCAGGCCGCCCAGCAGGGCGTAGCCGTTGAGCAGGTCGAAGAACCCGCCCACGTACTCCTTGTTCGCGTCGATCTTCACCCCGCGGACGATGTTGGCGAAGGCCACGCCCCACAGCACCGCCGGGATCAGCGAGGTCCAGAACACCGCGTGCTCCCAGTTGCGCTGCCAGCGCTCGCCCGGCCGCTTGGCGCGGTACTCGAACGCCACTCCGCGCACGATCAGGCAGACCAGGATGATCAGCAGCGGCAGGTAGAAGCCGGAGAAGAGGGTGGCGTACCACTCGGGGAACGCCGCGAACGTCGCGCCGCCGGCGGTGAGCAGCCATACCTCGTTGCCGTCCCAGACCGGGCCGATGGTGTTGATCAGCACCCGGCGCTCGGCGCGGTCGCGGGCGAGCAGCTTGGTGAGGATGCCGACCCCGAAGTCGAACCCCTCCAGGAAGAAGTAGCCGGTCCACAGAACGGCGATCAGGACGAACCAGACGTCGTGCAGATGCATGTCGCGCTCCTCAGCTGCTCAGTACGAGAAGGCCATCGGCCGGTCGGCGTCGTCGTGGTCGCCGCCGATCCGGGTGGGGGAGCGGCGGTCGTCGTCCGTCAGCTCGGGTGGTCCGGTCCTGACCGCCTTGATCAGCAGCCGCACCTCGATGACGGCGAGCACCGCGTACAGGAGCGTGAGGACGATCACCGAGGTCAGCATGTCGGCGGCCGAGACGCCGGGGGAGACCGCGTCCCGGGTGCGCAGCACGCCGTAGACCACCCACGGCTGGCGGCCGGTCTCGGTGAAGATCCAGCCCCACGAGTTGGCGAGCAGCGGGAAGACCATGGTCAGCAGGGCGATCCGCCAGTACCAGCGGGACAGGCCCTCGTTGATCCGGATCCCCCGGGTGAGCATCAGATGCGGCACCTCGTCGTCGCCGGTGCGGTACTCGGGTGCCAGCCAGAACTTTCTGCGGGTCAGCCACAGCCCGGCCGCACCCACCCCGATGGACACCACGCCGAAGCCGATCATCCAGCGGAAGCCCCAGTAGGCGACCGGGATGTTGGGCCGGTAGTCGCCCGGGCCGTACTTCTGCTGCTCGGCCTTGTTCACGTCGTTGATGCCGCCGACGTAGGAGGTGAAGTCGTCGGTGGCCAGGAACGAGAGCAGGTTGGGGACCTCGATGGCCACCTCGTTGTGGCCCTTGTTGACGTTGCCGACCGCGAAGATGGAGAAGGGCGCGCCCTTCTGGCCGTCCCACAGCGCCTCGGCCGCGGCCATCTTCATCGGCTGCTGCTTGAACATGACCTTGCCCAGGGTGTCGCCGCTGATCGCGGTCAGCGCTCCGGCGACCACCGCGACCACCAGCGCCATCCGCAGCGAGGACCGCATCACCGCGATGTGCTTCTTGCGCGCCAGGTGGTAGGCGCAGATGCCGATCATGAACGCGGCGCCGGTGAGGAAGGCGGCCGAGATGGTGTGGAAGAACTGGGCGAGCGCGGTGTTCTGGGTGAGCACCGCGAGGAAGTCGTCGAGTTCGGCGCGCTTGGTCGTGGGGTTGTAGTGGTAGCCCACCGGGTGCTGCATCCAGGAGTTGGCCGCCAGGATGAAGTACGCCGACAGCAGCGTGCCGAGCGACACCATCCAGATGCAGGCCAGGTGGATCTTCTTCGGCAGCTTGTCCCAGCCGAAGATCCACAGCCCGATGAAGGTCGACTCGAAGAAGAACGCGATCAGCGCCTCGAAGGCCAGCGGGGCGCCGAAGATGTCGCCGACGAAGCGCGAGTAGTCCGACCAGTTCATGCCGAACTGGAACTCCTGGACGATGCCCGTGACCACGCCCATGGCGATGTTGATCAGGAACAGCTTGCCCCAGAACTTGGTGGCCTGGAGGTACTTGTCCTTGCCGGTCCGCACCCAGGCGGTCTGCAGTGCCGCGGTGAGCGCGGACAGCGAGATCGTCAGAGGTACGAAGAGGAAGTGGTAGACGGTTGTGATGCCGAACTGCCAGCGGGCGATGTCCAGCGTCCCCAGCGCGAGCTGCACGATTCGCCTCCCTTTCCGCTACGGCGAGTGATTCGCCCGTGTTCACCAGACAAGACATGACGTATGAGCACGACACGTTCGCTTGTGAACGTGAATACATTCACAAAGTAGTATCGCGCACGCCAAAAAGCCCCCTGACACCGGGGGTGGGTCAGGGGGCTCAAGGGCCGGAAACAGGCGGAAAACAGGGCCAAGCGGCGCCCGGGGGGAGGGACGCCGGCGGCTACAGCTCCTTGCGGAACGCCTCCGCGGTCCGCAGCATGATCGCGTTCGCCTCGGTCTCGCCGACGGTGATCCGCACGCCTTCACCGGCGAACGGCCGGACCGTCACCCCGGCCCGCTCGCACGCCGCGGCGAAGTCCGTGGTGCGCTCCCCCAGCCGCAGCCAGACGAAGTTGGCCTGGGTCTCCGGCACGGTCCAGCCCTGGCCGGTCAGCGCCTCGACGACCCGGGTGCGCTCCGCCACCAGCCCGGCCACCCGCTCCAGCAGGGCCGGCTCGGCGCGCAGGCTGGCCACCGCGGCGTCCTGGGCCAGCTGGCTCACCCCGAACGGGACCGCGGTCTTGCGCAGCGCCGCGGCCACCGGCTCGTGCGCGATCGCGAAACCGACCCGCAGCCCCGCGAGGCCGTACGCCTTGGAGAAGGTGCGCAGCACCGCCACGTTCGGGCGGTCCCGGTACACGTCGACGCCGTCCGGCACCTCCGCGTCGGTGATGAACTCCCGGTAGGCCTCGTCCAGGACGACCAGCACGTCGGACGGCACCCGGTCCAGGAAGCGCTCCAGGGCGGCCCGACGCACCACGGTGCCGGTCGGGTTGTTGGGGTTGCAGACGAAGATCAGCCGGGTCCGGTCGGTGACCGCATCGGCCATCGCGTCCAGGTCGTGCCGCTCCTCGGCGTCCAGCGGCACCTGCACCGCCGCCGCGCCGCTGATCCGGGTGATGATCGGGTAGGCCTCGAAGGAGCGCCAGGCGTAGATCACCTCGTCGCCCGGCCCGGACGTCGCCTGCAGCAGCTGCTGGGCCACGCCCACCGAGCCGGTGCCGGTCGCCACATGCGAGGCGGGCACGCCGAAGCGCTCCGCCAGCTCCGCGGTGAGCGCCGCGCAGGCCATGTCGGGGTAACGGTTGAAGGACCCCGCGGCGGCGGTGGCCGCCTCCAGGACCCCGGGCAGCGGAGGGTACGGGTTCTCGTTCGAGGACAGCTTGAAGGCCGGGCCCGCGGGGGCACCGTCCTCCTCCGTGGCCGGGGGTCGCCCGGGCTTGTACGTCGGGATGCCGTCCAGTTCCGCGCGCAGCTTGGGGGTGGTCATGGCCTCACCCTACGAGCCGCGCGTTCGGCTGGGGAGACGGTCGGACGGGTGCGCTCCGACACAGGGCGCACCCATGCCCCGGTCACCCGATGGGGACGCGTGCTCGGGTGGCGTGCGCGGTGGCGCGCATCCCCCGTAGGAGTGAGTTGCCGGACGGCCTGCCGCCGAACCAATGGCCGCATCAGGGCCGAGAACAGGCCCGTATCCCCCGTTTCGCGGGCCTGCCGCCTGCATATTCCACCTTGCATACAGGCTTCGATCTTGCAGAAACCGTTCTTCCGCCCGGTCGGGCAGCCGGAGGCTGGAGGGACCCCTACCGCCCTAGTATCGGCACGCCATGACAGCAGCAGGGAAACACCAGGCGAGCCGGCCCATCGGACGCCGGCTGGAGCGAGCGGGGATCAGGGATGTCGCCGCTGCCGCCGGAGTCTCGATCACGACGGTCTCCGACGCGCTCAACGGCAAGGGCCGCCTGCCCGATGCCACCCGACGCCATGTGCGTGAGGTCGCCGACCGGCTGGGCTACCGCCCCTCCGCCGCCGCCCGCACCCTCCGCACCGGCCGCTCCGGCCTGATCGGCCTGACGGTGACGACCTACGGCGAAGAACCGTTCACCTTCACGGAGTTCGCGTACTTCGCCGAGATGGCCCGTGCCGCCACCTCGGCCGCCCTCGCCCGGGGCTACGCCCTGGTGATCCTGCCCGCCTCGTCGCGCCACGACGTGTGGGGCAACGTCGCGCTGGACGGCACCGTCGTCATCGACCCGTCCGACCAGGACCCGGTGGTCACCGAACTCGTCCGCCAGGGCGTGCCGGTGGTCAGCGACGGCCGCCCGGTCGGCAGCCTGCCGGTGCACGCCTGGGTCGACAACGACCACGAGGACGCGGTGCTCGGCATCCTCGACCACCTGGCCGCCGCCGGCGCCCGGCGGATCGGCCTGCTGACCGGCACCAGCACCGACACCTACACCCGGTTGTCCACCACGGCGTACCTGGACTGGTGCGCGCGCGTGGGCCAGGAACCGGTCTACGAGGCGTACCCCGCCCACGACCCGTGCGCCGGCGCCGTCGCCGCGGACCGCTTACTGGCGCGGCCCGACCGACCCGACGCCGTGTACGGCCTGTTCGACCCCAACGGCACCGACCTGCTGGGCGCCGCCCGCCGTTACGGGTTACGCGTCCCCGACGACCTGCTGCTGGTCTGCTGCAGCGAGAGCGGCGGCTACGCCGGCACCGATCCGCCGATCACCACCCTGTCCCTTCAGCCCCGCCGGATCGGCACGGCTGTGGTGCAGTTGCTCATCGACGCGATCGAGGGAATCGGCCCCGCACAACCGGTGCAACAGGTGATGCCCACCGAGCTGATCATCCGGGCCTCCTCCCAGCGCCGGCCGCACCGCACGACGGTCAGCCCGCCCCGAGGGCCCTCGCGCGGCGAGTGAACGGCGGTGCCGGGCACCGCCGTAGGGTGTACTGGGCGGTATTCGGGGTGGTTTGTCTGGACCTTGGGAAAACCCGGGTGCCTGGGTATGTCACAACGCGCCAGCGTCATTCCTATGATGGGCGGATGGCGGCGCGATCGTGGAGGGGTCGATGACTCAGGGGGCAGGTCACGGGTACGAACCCGGTGCCGGGTACGAGCCCGGTTCCGAGCCCGCGCCCGGTTACGGGACGGCGCCCGGCTACGAAGCGGCCGCCGGGTACGAACACGACTACCCGGCCCCCGGATCGGCCTACGACCGCCCTGCCCAGGGAACCGGTGCGCCCGGGCCCGGCGCCCCCGCGGCCCCGCCCGTGCCCTCGTACGACGCGGGCACCAGCGCGCCGCCGGCGCCCGCCGGTTACGAGCCCACCCGCCCCGACACCCCGCTGGTCCCGCCGGACTACACCCCGACGGCCCGCGATCTGCCGGTGATCACCGTGACCCCCGACCAGGGAGACCGCCCGGGACCGCTGTACGTCGTCGGCGACGTGCACGGCTACCTCAACGAACTGCTCGCCGCCCTGCGGGAGAACGGCCTGGTCAACGCGGACGGGCACTGGTCCGCGGGCAGCGCCCGGCTGTGGTTCCTCGGCGACTTCACCGACCGCGGCCCGGACGGCATCGGCGTCATCGAACTCGTCATGCAGCTCTCGGCCGAGGCCGCCGCCGCCGGCGGCTACTGCCGCGCGCTGATGGGCAACCACGAACTGCTGCTGCTCGGCGCCCACCGGTTCGGCGACACCCCGGTCAACTCCACCGGCGGCACCGCGTCCTTCCTCGCCGCCTGGCGGCTCAACGGCGGCCAGCCGTCCGACATGGAGCGGCTGGAGGACCGGCACCTGACCTGGATCTCCCGGCTGGACGCCGCCCATGTCACCGACGGCCACCTGCTGGTGCACTCCGACACCACCGCGTACCTGGAGTACGGCAGCAGCGTCGAGGAGATGAACGACGCGATCACCGGGGTGCTCCAGCGCAGCGACGCCGACGAGTGCTGGGACCTGTTCCGCAAGCTGACCAAGCGGTTCGCCTTCCGCGGCGACGGCGGTGCCCAGGCGGCGCGGGAACTGCTCGGCACCTACGGCGGCAAGCGGGTCGTGCACGGCCACAGCCCGATTCCGTATCTGCTCGGCGAGGTCGGCGGGGAGTACCAGCTCGACGCCGAGGAGCGGGGCCAGACGGTGAACGGGCCGATGGTCTACGCGGAGAACCTGGCCGTGGCGATGGACGGCGGCGTCACCATGGACGGCCGGCTGCTCGTCGCCCAACTCCCGCTGGTCGGCTGAGACCTGACGCCTCATCAGAGGTCGAGGCGGAATCTGCCACGCCGCACGTGCGATCCGGCAGGTTCCGCCACTCCCACATTTCCTGGTTGCACCCTGTCACGGTCTGACGTACCGCCTTACCATCGGCAGTATCCGTAGGCACACCGCTCTCCTGGCATCCGGCGGGCCGAGACGGTTCCACGTGGAACGTCCAGCCGCGCACGGAGAGTCGGAGCATCGGGGGATGCACATGACCAGCGCTCCACATCTGCTCAACGAAGACCGCTCGGATTTCGAGCATGTCCTCGACGACGCGCTGCGCATCGTCCTGGACGACATGGACGCGGAATCCGGGTCGCCGCTGAACGCCGAGCAGTTGCGCACGATGGCGCTCGCCGCGTCCGATCTCATCGGGACGGCGGCCGCCGACGAGTACGACGCGTACCGCACGCTGCGTGCGGAGTTCCGTGAGGCGAACCGGGAGTCGGCGCGCGCCCGCGACAACCGGGCGTTCGGCTATGCGGCGATGGGCGTCGCCGAGGGCGCCGGATCCGGTGCCGGGCTGATCGCGGTGATGGCCGTCCTCACGCCCCTGCTGGCCGGTGCCGCCGCCGTGATCTTCCTGCTCATCGGCTACGCCCTGCACGCGGTGTCGCCCGAACCGGGCATCGCCGCACCGCTGCGCACCGCCGGGTGGTTCTTCGCCGCCGTCATGGGCGCGTCCATCCTGCTGGGCGGCGTCGGGCTGCTGCTGACCGCGCTGCGGAACAGCTCCTCGGCGATACACGACGCCCCCGACGCCCTGCCGCCCGAGGTGACGCAGGCCCGCCGGCAGTGGCACGACGCCCTGCTGACGCTGGGCCTGGTGCCCTTCCTCGACG
>WRCZ01000154.1 GCA_009783685.1 Actinomycetes bacterium | reverse complement strand
CGCCGCGCCGCCCGCGGCCGTGCGGACGGAACGCCTCCGGTCGCGGGCCCGTCCCACCGGCATGAGAGCGCGTCACGCGGCACTTTCCGCGGCCCTGGTGGGGTTGGTCCTGGCCACCGGCGCCTGCTCGTCCGGGCGTCCGGAGGCGCCGCCGGATCCCGCGGCCGTGGCGTCGGTGTTCCGGGTGGCCGACTCAGGGCGCTGTCCCACCTGGAGATCGTCCTTCGACCTGACCGGGAACGTCCCGGGCCGCACCCGTCACATGGTCCCCTTCCCCGCCACCCGGCTGCTGCTGTGCGGTTACCACCATGGCCAGGACGGCATGGCGCCCGAGCCGGCCACGGCTCTGGTCACCGACCGCGCCGCCATCCAGCGCCTCACCAAGGCCCTGGACGCCGTCCGCAAACCGAAGCCCGGGACGTACCACTGCGGCGAGGACACCGGCGCGGAGGTGCTGGAGATCTTCACCGGCAGCCACGCTCACGAGCGGGCGGAGGCCGAGGTCCTCCAGTCCCTCTCCGGCTGCCCGGGGGCGGACAACGGTTACCGCGACGGCTGGGTCGGAGAGTCCGGAGCCGGCACGGCGGTCATGGAACTGCTTCCTCGTGCCTATCAGGCCATGGTCTGACCGGGCTTTCACGGCAGCACGTGAGCGACGGCGCTCGGCGGCGGATGCGGTGCCGGGGCGCCTCATGGCGCACCTTCGTGCGGCGCCGGGCGGGAGTGCGGGGCGACGAGGCGTTGACTACCCTTGACCGGGTCAAGGAATGCTCCCGGGCATGAAGTGAAAGGCGCGCCATGGCGGAGGAATTCGCGGTCGGCGACCACGTGCGGTGGAATTCGGAAGCCGGATACGTCCAAGGGACGATCATCAGGAAGCACACCCAGGACGTGGCGTACAAGGGTCATATGCGCCGGTGCAGCGAGGAGGACCCGCAGTACGAGATCAAGAGCGACACGACCGATCACCTCGCCATGCACAAGAGTCGCGCGCTCACCAAGCTGTGACGGCGCGGCACGATGACGGCACGCGTCTGCACCGTGGGGCATTCGACCCATGAATTCGGGGAGTTGGTGGCGATGCTGCGGGAGAACGCGGTGCGCTGCCTGGTCGACGTCCGCTCCTTTCCGACGTCGAGGAAATTCCCGCAGTGGAACCGGGCGGCGATCGTCGAGAACCTGCCGGACGACATCGGCTACCGGTGGATCAGGAAGCTGGGCGGCCGCCGGCACACCCCGAAGGGCACGCCGAGCGAGAACGGCGCGTGGCGGGTCAAGGCGTTCCGCGACTACGCCGACTACATGGCGACCGGCGAGTTCGCGGAGGGCCTGGACGAACTGCTCGCGCTGGCCGGGCGGGAGATCCCGGCGATCATGTGCAGCGAGGCCCTGCCGTGGCGCTGCCACCGCCGCCTGATCACCGACGCGCTGATCGTCCACGGCGTGGAGGTGCGGGACATCATGCCGGACGGCTCCGCGCGGGAGGCGACGTTGAGCGCCCACGCGCGCGTGGCGGACGGCCGGTTGACCTATCCGCCCGCGTCCTGAGGGGTCACTCCGCGGCGGGCAGCGGCTGGGGCGGCGGGGTGCGGGCGATCAGGCCGGTGCCGCGGCTCTCCGTGGTGGGTTCGATGTCGCGGGGGCACAGGCCGAGGGACGCGGCGAGGTCGGGAGCCATGTCGAAGGTGGCCCACGCCCACTCCTCCTGGTCCTCGTCGGGCTCGGTGGCCTCGTCCCAGGCCGGGGGGAGGCCGAGTTCACGGCGCCGGTCCCGCTCGTAGGGAAGGGGCTCGCCGAGGGTGAGGAGGGCGTCCTCGGGGTCGCCTGCTTCGCAGTAGCGGCGCAGGACCCGGCCGTTCTCGGTGATCAGCCAGGCGGACCCGTCACCTTGGGCGCCGTAGTAGAAGGCGTGCGCGTGCCCGTACCGGGCGCTGAGGGCGGAGCACAGGCGGGCCACGTCCTCGGTGCGCTCGGGATCGGCGGGACTGCACCAGCGGCCGATGACGAAGGTCCACCCGTCGAGTTCGGGACTCACGTACACCCGCACGCGCCCCTGGGAGTCGACGGCGGGCAGGTCGTGGTGGCTGTCCAGGTCCACGAACTCCTCGGCCCGGGCGAACCCGACGGGCTCGGGATCGGTCAGCCCGAGCACCTCCATGACGCCCGCCTGGTCGCCGGTGGGAACGGCGATCCAGTGCAGCCAGCACGTCGTGAACGCCCTGGGCGGATCGGCTGTCGCGGCACTGCCGGGGATCGTGGACACGGCAGACACCATGCCATGGTTCGGCTGCTTGTTCGAGGCCCTCGCGTCGAGCCGTTCACGGGACGCCGCCGCCCCGCCTCGTCCGTGAGCGCGGGTACGTGGCTGCGGGGCCCGCGAACAGTGCGCCGGGCTCGCCGACCGATCGAGCCGGTGGCGGCCGGCGACGGGCCCCGGCGGGCGGTCCGGTGGTGCCGGGGCCCGCCGGGGCAGGAGGTCAGCCGTTGGGGAGGATGACCGCGCGGCCGTTGACGGTGCCGGCGTGCAGCCGCTCGTAGGCGCGCGGGGCCTCGTCCAGGGAGAAGGTCTCCGTGTGGACGGAGACCGCGCCGGCGCGGGCCAGGGCCAGCACCTCCTGGAGCTCGGCGCGGGATCCCCAGTAGGGGGCGCTCACCGAGACCTCGAAGGGCAGCACGCCGAACCCGACCGGGAGCGTGCCGCCGCCGATGCCCACGATGACGACCTCGGCCTCGACCGCGGCCACCGCTCCGGCGGTCTGGACGGTGGGGGCGGCGCCGACGAAGTCGAAGACCGCCTGCGCGCCCAGGCCGCCGGTCAGCTCGCGGACGGCGGCGGGGGCGGCGTCGTCGGAGAGCACCGTCTCGTGCGCGCCGACCTCGCGGGCCAGCCGCAGCTTGTCCTCGCTGACGTCCAGGGCGACGACCCGGGCCGGGGTCAGCGCCCGGAGCAGCTGGATCGCCACGTGCCCGAGACCGCCGGTGCCGATGACGACCGCGGTGGAACCCGGGACCAGCTTCGGCAGGGCCCGCTTGACGGCGTGATAGGGCGTCAGGCCGGCGTCGGTCAGCGGGACCGCGGCCACCGGGTCGAGCCCGTCCAGCGGGACGAGGTGGCGCGGGTCGTCGACGAGGAGGTACTCGGCGATGGCGCCGGGCGCTCCCAGGCCGGGCGGGCGGATGCCCAGCTCGTCGGCGCGCAGGCAGTAGTTCTCCTTGCCCTCGGCGCACTTGGCGCACCGGCCGCAGCCCCAGGGGCCGTAGACGGCGACGGCGTCGCCCTCGCGCACCCCGGTCGTGCCGGGGCCGAGCGCGGCGACCGTGCCGACACCCTCGTGGCCGAGGGTCAGCGGCAGGTCGTACGGGAAGCCTTCGGCGGGCCAGCTCATCACGGCGATGTCGGAGTGGCACACGCCGGCGGCCGTGACCTTCAGGAGCACCTGGCCGGGGCCGGGCTCGGGGTCGGGGACGGTCACCACCTCGGGGGCGGCGCCGATGGTGCGGTACTGAAGTGCCTTCACGGTGGTCTCCTCTCCGGTGGTTCAGACGGCGGTGTAGGCGCCGTCGACCAGGTGGTAGCTGCCGGTGACGAACGAGGCGCGGTCGGAGAGCAGGAACGCGATCAGCTCGGCGACCTCCTCGGGGCGGCCCAGGCGCCCGGCCGGGTGCAGGCCGACGAGCGCTGCCCGGGCCTCGTCGTCCATCTGCCGCAGCAGCGGGGTCTCGATGAAGCCGGGGCCGACCGAGTTGACGCGGATGCCCCGGGCGGAGTACTCGGCGGCGGCGCTCTTGGTCAGCCCGACGACGCCGTGCTTGGCGGCCACGTACGCGGGGGAGCCGGCGAAGCCGACGGAGCCGAGGATGGAGGCGACGTTGACGACGGCGCCGCCGCGTCCTGCGGCCTCGATGGCGGGCAGCTCGTGGCGCAGGCAGTAGAAGACGCCGTCGAGGTTGGTGCGGATGACGCGGTCGTACTCCGCGATGTCGTACGCGCCGGTCGGCGCGCTCGGGCCGCCGATGCCGGCGTTGTTCACGGCCAGGTGCAGGCCGCCGAAGGTCTCGGTGGCGAAGCGTACGGCCGCCTCGGCCGACTCCGGGCGGGTGACGTCCAGCGCGGTCGCCGCGGCCGACCGGCCCTCGGCGGTGAGCTCGGCGGCGGCCTTCTCGGCGCCCGGGACGTCGTAGTCGGCGATGACGACGTTGGCGCCGCCGGCGGCCAGCAGCCGGGCGGTGGCCAGGCCGATGCCGGACGCGGCCCCGGTGACCAGGGCGGTGCGGCCGGCGAACTCGGCGGTGCCGGAGGTGGGGGTGGGGGTGGGGGTGGTGCTCATGGTGGTCTCACTCATCGTTAGTGCGTGGTGCTTCGGTGGTGCGTGATGGATCGGTGGTGCGGTGGGCGGCCGCCGAGGCGGCCTCCCGGGTCAGGGCGTCGTAGGCCCGCTCCACGAGGTCCGCGAGGTCGGCGGCGGCCGTGTTCCCCGTGTCCGGGCGGTTCGGGCCGGCGGAGCCGTCCGCGCGGTTCGGGCCGTCCCGGTCGTCCGGGCCGCGGGCCCAGACGCGCAGCGCGGCGGTCAGCACGCCCGCCGCCGCCTCCACGACGACGGCCGGGCGCAGGTCCCGGAGGTCGTCGGTGCCGAGGCGGTCGGCGATGATCCGGATCGACTCGTCCTGGGCGTCGACGCGGATGCGCTCGTAGGCGGCGAACAGGGTGGGCTCCCGGTCGAGGAGGCCGATGATCCGCCGCATCTGCGGGCGCAGGTGCCGGGCGGGGGAGTCGCGGTCGGCCAGCCAGGCGCGGACCGCCCGCCGGTAGGCCAGCAGCGGCGGTTCGCCCGCCGGCCGGGCGCGCAGCGCTGCGTTGATCCGCTCGCCGTCGTCGCGGACGAAGCCGAGGGCGGCGTCCTCCTTGCCGGTGAAGTACCGGCTGAAGGTGCGCCGGGTGACGTCCGCGCGTTCGGCGACGGCCTCCACCGTGGTGGCGGCCAGGCCCCGTTCCAGGATCAGGTCGACCGCGGCGGTGGCCAGCGCCTCACGGGTGCGGTGCGCCCGCAGCAGCCGCCGGTCCGCAACGGCGGAGCCGCCCGGTTCAGGTTCGTCGGCGTCCATGTCTTCGACGGTACGCCTCGATGTCCCGGGGGGACATATTTCCCGGTGAGACATATGTCCCATCGGGACATGAGTGCCTCGCGTTGCCGGGAGGGGCTTCGCGGCGTTCAGGCGGGTGGGCCGGCCGTCGTGCGGCAGCGGGCGGGCTCAGGCGGGCGGGTGCTCGTGCAGGGCCGGGGCGTAGGAGATCCCGACGATCAGGCCGTCCGAGGTGAGGACCCTGGCCACCGTCTGCCCCCAGGGCTCGGTGCGGGCCGGGTGCAGCAGGCCGAAGCCCGCGTCCCGCAGTTCGGCGGCGGCAGCCTCGACGGCCGCGGCGTCGGCCACTTCGAACTCGATCGACGCCTGCGGGACCACGCGGTCGGCCGGCCATCGGGGCGTGCCGAAGCACGCCTCCGCGGCCTGCGAGAGCGGCCACAGGCCGAAGTGCTTGCTGCCGGGGATGTGCCCGCTGGACCAGTAGCCGTCGCCCTCGCCCTCCAGGGGCAGGCCGAGCAGGTCGACGAACAGCCTGCGGCTCCGCGGCGGGTCGGCGACGACCGCGGCCACGCTCGTGACGAAGAGGACATCCATGGTGCTCGCTGCTCCGCTGCTGTGACCGACGCCGTGGTTGCGGGACGGCCGCGAGGTGGCCACCCTCCCGCCGCCGGGAGGGTGGCCACGCTAGCGCCGGCATCCGCCGTGATCGGGTCACCACGCCGGAACGTGCCGCGCCGCTCCCGACGGGGTCTCTGCCGGGAGGGTGAAGGCTGTGGTGCCGGCGGGTGATCAAGGCGGGGGGCCCGTGCCCGGGGCGGTTGTCCGGGCTAGGAAACCGGGACCGATCGAGTCGATGTGAGGGGCTGGCCCGACCATGTTCAAGACCGCGCTGCGGATCGCATCCGCTGCCTCGCTTGTCGTCGCTTCGCTGACGTTCGCCTCGTCGGCGGGCGCGACGACGGAGCCTTTGCCGGGGACCCCGGAGCAGATCCGTGACACCGGGCCGTGCGGCCCGACGGGCGGCTACCGGTCGTCGGAGTGGACGCAGACGACGACGAACCGCGCGCTGCGGCCGCAGGTCGATCTGGCCGCGCTGCGCGAGGGCTGGTACTGGCGCCACGACGTGAACACGCTGTGGCGGGGCGACACCCGGCCGGACCCGCAGGCGATCTTCCGGAGCGGCTTCACGCCGCTGGGGACGGACCTGACGCCGCTGAACAAGTGGATCATCGGTGGCGGCGGCCAGAACTCGGCGCATGTGAGCACGAGTTGCGACCGGTGGGTCGCGCAGGGCTTCGCCACCGGCGGCGGGAAGGACGGCTGGGTGTACGCGATCCAGGCGCCGGGCGGGATCGACGTGAACGCCACCGCGCGGATGACCGGCATCCAGTCGCAGTACCTGTGGAACAAGGAGATCGACTTCCCCGGCGGCGTGCAGGGCCGGTTCATCGAGGGCGCGTGCCAGTACCACTGGGCCGGCCAGGACCCGCAGACGAACGTGAACATCTACCAGAACCTGGGCTGCGTCACGAACAGCGCCTTCCGCCCCGTCGACGACCGGGTGAAGACCCCGGCCCTGCCGTCCCGCTGAACGCCCGATGCCGCGGGGGCGAAGCCGCCCCCGCGCCCGGCAACAGCCCCCGGGCGATGCCGATCCATCGGAGGTATTGCCCTCCTTGGGCTGGATTTCCCCTCCCGTAGCCCCAGGCTGCGGGAGGTTCCATACCCGCACATGTGAGCGCCCACAGCGCCGACTTCTTGCCCGAACCCTTTTCCGTCCCAGTGGCGAGTATTGACGTGCTCACGGCGTCCTGTTAGGAAGTCATCGGACCTCTGCCTCCCCCCGGACCTACGACGGAGAGGACTTCCTCCATGACCCGATACGACGTCACCAGGCGCGGGTTCCTCCACCGGACCGGCGCGATCGGCGCGGGCGCCGCGCTCGCCTCGTTCGCGGGACGGCAGACCGCCTCCGCATCGACCGCCGCCTCCGCGACCCCGCTGCTCCAGGCGCCCGGTCCCTATGTCGCGACCTCCGCGTCCCTGGCGGCGCACACCGCACCCGCGTGGTACCGCGACGCGAAGTTCGGCGTCTTCATCCACTGGGGCGTCTACTCCGTCCCGGCCTGGGGCGCCGACGCCGCCTACCACTCGGCGGAGTGGTACTCGTACGCGATGCACATCAGCTCGCCGGACCAGACGTACCAGCACCATCTGCAGACCTACGGCGCCGACTTCGACTACGACCGCTTCATCCCGCAGTTCCGGGCCGAGCACTACGACGCGCGGGCCTGGATCGACCTCATCGAGCGCGCCGGCGCACGCTACTTCGTGCTCACCTCCAAGCACCACGACGGCTTCCAGCTCTTCCCCAACTCCGCGTCCGACCGGAACTCGGTCATGATGGGGCCGGGGCGCGACCTGGTCGGGGAGCTGTTCCAGGCCGCACGCACCAGCCACCTCAAGCGCGGGATCTACCACTCGCTCGGCGAGTTCTTCAACCCCGCGCTGCAGACGCCGCCGTGGAACCCGTACACCAAGGCGCCGATCCCCTACACCGGGTACAAGCCGGTCCAGAACTACGTCGACGAGTACCTGCACGTGATGCTGAAGACGCTCGTCGAACGCTACGACCCGGACCTGCTGTGGGCCGACGGCGAGCACTGGCACGCCGATCTCGGCGCCGGCCCGGCGTTCAAGCCGCAGGACATGGACTGGCGCGGCAACGAGATCCTCGCCTACTACTACAACCAGGCCCTGTCGCGGCCGAATCCGAAGGAGGTGCTCGTCAACGACCGCTTCGAGGCCAGTCACCGGGACTACGCCACCCTGGAGGGCGACAAGTCGAGCTACTCGCTGCGGGCGGACAAGTGGGAGGCGTGCCTGACGCTGGGCCGCTCCTGGGGCTACGACACCAACGAGGACCCGGCGTCCATCAAGTCCTCGCCGCAGATCGTGCGGCTGCTCGTCGACATCGTCAGCAAGAACGGCAACCTGCTCCTCAACATCGGCCCGAAGGCCGACGGGACGATCGCCTCCTGGCAGTCCGAGCGGCTGCTGGCCGTCGGGGCGTGGCTCGACACCAACGGCTCGGCCGTCTTCGACACCGTTCCCTGGAGCCGCGCCGCGGACGGCGACCTGCGCTACACCGTCTCCGACGGCTCGTTCAACGTCCTGGGCCTGAACTGGCCCGGCGCGCTGCTCACCGTGCCGGCGGACCTGCCGATCGACGCCCACTCCCAGATCAGGCTGCTGGGCGCGGAAGGACACAAGCTGCCCTTCCGGCTCACCGGTTCCGGGGTGGAGATCGACCTTCCCGACCGCAACCCGAACGGCGACGACTTCCCGTTCGCCCTCCGGATCACCAACAGCTGAGAGCGGCCGGGCGGCCCCGCCGGGAACTCCCCTGCGGGGCCGCCCCGGTGGGGCGGACGGCGTCAGTGGCCGGCGGTGAGTTCGCCGCTGAGGGTCGCGTGCATCCGGGCGCTGTGCTGGTCGAGGCCGACGATCTCCACGGTCTTGCCGCGGGCGGCGTACCGGGTGGTGACCGCGTCGAGGGCCGCGACGGAGGAGGCGTCCCAGACGCCCGCGTCGGTGAGGTCGATGACGACCTTCGGCGGGTCGCCGGCGTAGTCGAACCGGTGGACCAGGTCGTTGGCGGAGGCGAAGAACAGCTCTCCGGTGACGGCGTAGACGACCTGGCCGCCGTCGGGGTCGGTGACGGCGGTGACCTGGGTCAGGTGGGCGACCCGGCGCGCGAAGACGACCATCGCGGTGAGCGTGCCGACGACGACGCCGACGGACAGGTTGCCGGTGGCGACGACCACGGCGACGGTGACGGCCATCACCACGGTCTCGCCGACCGGCATCCGCTTCAGGGTCGCGGGCCTGACGGAGTGCCAGTCGAAGGTGCCGACGGACACCAGCACCATGACGGCGACCAGCGCGGCCATCGGGATGTGGGAGACGACCGGCCCCAGGACGATGCACAGGACCAGCAGGAAGAACCCGGCCAGGAACGTCGACAGCCGGGTGCGGGCCCCGCTCTTGACGTTGATCATCGTCTGGCCGATCATCCCGCAGCCGCCCATGCCGCCGAAGAACCCGGTGACGATGTTGGCGATGCCCTGCCCGACGGACTCGCGGGTCTTGTCGGAGGGGGTGTCGGTGAGGTCGTCGACGAGCTTGGCGGTCATCAGCGACTCCATCAGCCCGACCAGCGCCATCGCCAGCGCGTACGGCGCGATGACGGTCAGCGTGTGGACGGTGAAGGGCACGTCCGGCAGCCCCGGCACCGGCAGCGAGGAGGGCAGCTCGCCCTTGTCGCCGACGGTCGGCACCGCGATGCCGGCCGCCACGGTGACCACGGTCAGCACGACGATCGCGACCAGGGGCGCCGGCACGGCCTTGGTCAGGCGCGGGAAGAGCACCATCAACGCCAGGCCCGCCACGACCAGGGGGTACACCGCCCAGGGAACGTCGTGCAGGTTGGGGATCTGCGCGGTGAACAGCAGGATGCCCAGCGCGTTGACGAAGCCGACCATCACCGAACGCGGCACGAACCGCATCAGCTTGGCCACCCCGAGCGAGCCGAGCACCACCTGGAAGACGCCGGCCAGGATCACGGTGGCGATCAGATAGCCCAGACCGTGCTGGCGGGCGACGGGGGCCACGACCAGGGCGACGGCTCCGGTGGAGGCCGAGATCATCGCCGGGCGCCCGCCGGCGAAGGCGATGACCATCGCCATCGTGCACGCGGCGAACAGCCCGATCTTCGGGTCGACGCCGGCGATGACGGAGAAGGAGATCGCCTCGGGGATCAGCGCCAGGCCCACCACGAGGCCGGCCAGCACCTCGGTGCGGAGCACCTTCGGGGCCGGCCAGGGCGGCCTGGGGGAGTGGCGCAGGCGAGCGGGCAGCCAGGCGGGCATACGGGCAGCAGAGGATGAGGAGGATGTCTGCAAGACCAGGGGACCTTGTCGTGCTCGGGCACGGCCGGGGGAAGGCCCCGACACGGCAACGGGCGGGCGCCGATGCCCGCACAATGTCGGAGGAAGGCAGGGCCGCCCTCGACGCCGGCAACTCTACCCTAACGTTAGGGTAGGGTTCGGCGGGTCGGGCGCGGCATCCCAAAATCGGGAAGGGGCCCGGACGCGGCCATGGACAGCAGGCACATGCAGATCGGCGAGGTCGCGGAACGGACCGAGCTGTCCTTGCGGACGATCCGGCACTACGAGGAGACCGGCCTGGTCACGCCCTCCGCCCGGTCCCAGGGCGGCTTCCGCCTCTACACCGAGTCCGACGTCGCCCGGCTCATGGTCATCCGGCGGATGAAGCCGCTCGGCTTCACCCTGGACGAGATGCGCGACCTCCTGTCCCTCACCGACCGTCTCGACGCACCGGACACCACCCCGGCCGAACGCGACGCCCTCCTGGAACGGGTGCGGGCCTACGAGCACGCCGCCGCGAAGAAGATCGAGGAACTGCGGGTCCAACTCGCCCGTGCCGAGGACTTCGCCGCGACCCTCCGCGGCCGCCTCGGCCCCACCGACGCCTCCTGAGACCGCCGCACGGACACGCGGCGCGGCGGCGGTCCGTCGCGGGGAGGGCGGGGGAGATCAGAATGCGTCGTATGGAAGCTGACGTGCGGGACTACGTCGACGGGATCGCCGCCGAGCACCGCCCGCTGTTCGACCGGGTGCACCGGCTGATCCTGGAGGCGTACCCCGAGGCGGGCCTCACGCTGTCCTACGGGATGCCGACGTACCGGGTCGGCGACCGGAAGCTGCATGTCGGGGTGTGGCAGCACGGGGTGTCGATCTACGGGTGGGACAGGGAGCGGAGTGCGGGATTCACCTCCCGGCACCCGGACTTCCTCAGCGGGAAGGCCACCATCAGGCTGCCCTCCCGGGAAGCGGGCGACCTCACCGACGCCGAACTGAGCGACTTCCTTCGCGGCTCGCTGGACGCCTGACGCGCGTCGCCGGGCGACATGGCGTTGTGCGCCAACGGCCTTGCGCCCAGGGCCAACGACATTCCCGCGGAGTACGGGAAGAGTCCGCCTACTGACCACCCGCGGCCAGGCCCGCCTGCCGGTGCACGGCGACGGCGACCACCAGGTCCTCCCAGCCCATCCCGGACGTCTTGACGACGACCGGCCGG
>WRCZ01000153.1 GCA_009783685.1 Actinomycetes bacterium | reverse complement strand
GCAGTCGCGCCCGCCCGCAGTCGCGCCCGCACGCGGCCGCGTCGGCCCGCAGCCGCGCCCGTACAAAGCGGAGGCCGCCGCACGCTTCCCTGCCAGGGGCGTGCGGCGGCCTCCGCCGTCATGTCCGCGGCCGTGTCCGGCCGGGAGTCGGGTCGTGTCCGGTCCGTCAGAGGACCCGGACCGCCCAGTCGGGCATGTAGTCGGCCATCTGGTGGATGCCCACCGGGGTCGAGGAGTTGGCGGCGTCCAGGTACTGCCCGTTCCCGATGAAGACGCCCACGTGGTACGCGCTGCCCTGGCCGCCCCAGAAGATGAGGTCGCCGGGCTGGAGCGCGGAGATCGACACCGGGGTGCCGACCGTGGACTGGTCCTGCGAGGTGCGCGGCAGGTTCACGCCGACGGTGCCGAAGGCGACCTGGGTGAGCCCGGAGCAGTCGTAGGAGCCCGGTCCCGTGGCGCCGTACACGTACGGCTTGCCGATCTGGGACTTCAGGAAGGCGATCAGCTGGTCGACCTTGCTCGACGACGCGGGCGCGGGGGTCGCCGACGAACTGGTGGCCGCGGTGGTCTTCGCGGTCACGGTGAGCGGCGTGCGCTGCGCGGAGCGCGACGCGGCGGCCTGGGCGGCGGCCCGCTCCTGGGCGGCCTGCGCGGCGGCCTTGGCGGCGGCGGCCTTCGCGGCGGCGTCGTCGGCTGCCTTCTTCGTCGCGGCGGCGGCCTTCTTCGCGTCGGTCGCGGCCCGCTCCTTGGCGGCGGCGAGGGAGACGTCGATGGCGTCCTGCTCCAGCGCGGCCGCGGCCTGGCGGGTGGTGACAACGGTCGACAGCGTCGACAGCGTTGTCACCGTCGTCGGCACCGCGGCGGCGTCGGCGACCTGCGGTGCGTGAGCGCCCGTGGGCGCGGAGTGGTGCGTGTTGTCGGCCATGGCCGGAGCGGCCGCGCCGCTGAGAGCGAGCGCGCTGACGACACCGCCGACGAGTCCGGCCCTGCGCGCCCACCTGGCGTCGCGGGGCGCCGCGTGCCGTCGGCGGCCTGTATGGGTATGCGAGTCGGACATCGTCGTCCTGTGTGTGTTCGGGGACATGCGTCACTGGCTATCAGGAACGAATGGTTCCGTTCAACAAAGGTGGGATGCGCCACAGTTGACGTGCTCACGGCTCAAATGCCCTTTTCGTGATCTTGTCGCTCAGGCGCTTTGGTCCGTTTTCTGGCGTCCGGTTACGTATGCGTTCGTGCACGCGTTCACGCGCGCGATGCCCGCGGGTTTCCCGGGATCCGCCGTCCCGATCCCCGGAGGCGGCGGTGCTATCACGGGGTTCGGTCCAGGGCGAATTTGCCTCGATCGATGATCACTTGATAATGCGCGCAGTATGCTGACCAGCAGGAACGCTGTTGAATATGACGCGAAGTGATCGTTTGGCCCGCATGTGCCACATGATCACCGCTCATCCGACTTCATGATCGTTCGCCGGGTGGTGGAGATCACAAAGCTGGTCCCTACCCCCGTGTCGCAGATCACAGACCGGGAGGCATAGGATGCAGGCGACTTGGGCTTGTGAACTGCCTCACATAGACGCGATCTTCGTGTTTTCGTGACGCAGCGCCGACCACAAGTCGCGGTCCGTGCATATCAGTCACTGTCGACTGGAAGGAGCGGGGGACGGTGAACGCCTACGCGCCCATCCTCGTGCTGGGAGGCCTCGCGGCCGGCTTCGCGATCTTCTCCGTGGTGATGGCCTCGATTATCGGCCCGAAGCGCTACAACCGGGCCAAGTTGGAAGCGTACGAGTGCGGCATCGAGCCGACTCCCACGCCGGCCGGCGGTGGCCGCTTCCCGATCAAGTACTACCTGACGGCGATGCTCTTCATCGTCTTCGACATCGAGATCGTCTTCCTCTATCCCTGGGCCGTCACCTTCGACCGGCTGGGGATTTTCGGGCTCGTCGAGATGCTCCTCTTCGTCCTCACCGTCTTCGTCGCCTACGCGTACGTGTGGCGGCGCGGCGGCCTGGAGTGGGACTAGCGGGCGAGCGAGCGGGCTGACGAGGGGACCAGGGGACCGAGGAGACCAGGAGCCAACCCATGGGTATCGAAGAGAAGCTGCCGAGCGGATTCCTGCTCACGACGGTGGAGACCGCGGCAGGGTGGGTGCGAAAGGCGTCGGTCTTCCCCGCGACCTTCGGCCTGGCCTGCTGCGCCATCGAGATGATGACCACCGGTGCCGGGCGGTACGACATGGCCCGGTTCGGCATGGAGGTCTTCCGCGGCTCGCCGCGGCAGGCCGACCTGATGATCGTCGCCGGCCGGGTGAGCCAGAAGATGGCGCCCGTGCTGCGGCAGGTCTACGACCAGATGCCGAATCCCAAGTGGGTCATCTCGATGGGCGTCTGCGCCTCCAGCGGCGGGATGTTCAACAACTACGCGATCGTGCAGGGCGTCGACCACATCGTGCCGGTCGACATCTACCTGCCCGGCTGCCCGCCGCGGCCCGAGATGCTGCTGGACGCGATCCTCAAGCTCCACGAGAAGATCCAGCACTCCAAGCTCGGCGTGAACCGCGAGGCGGCCGCCCGCGAGGCGGAGGAGGCGGCCCGCAAGGCGCTCCCCACGATCGAGATGAAGGGGCTCCTGCGATGAGCGACGCACCCGCGACGCCCGACGGCGGCAACGGCAACGGCGGCAACGGCGACAACCTGCCCACGCAGCGCGACGACACCGGCGAGGTGATGGGCGTCCGCCGCGGCATGTTCGGCGCGAACAACGGCGGCGACACCTCCGGCTACGGCGGCCTGGTCCGCACCGTGCGGCTGCCCGGCGCGAGCGCCCGGCCGTACGGCGGCGTCTTCGACGAGATCGCCGACGAACTCGAGGGCGCGCTGGAGGAGCAGGGCCTGGTCCCCGGCAACGCGATCGAGAAGGTGGTCGTCGACCGCGGCGAACTCACCTTCCACATCGCGCGCGAGCACCTGCTGCAGGTCGCCAGGACGCTGCGCGACGACCCCGCGCTGCGCTTCGAACTGTGCACCGGCGTCAGCGGCGTGCACTACCCGAGCGACAAGGGCCGCGAGTTGCACGCCGTCTACCACCTGCGGTCGATCACCCACGGCCGGCTGCTGCGGGTGGAGTCCAGCGCGCCGGACGCCGATCCGCACCTGCCCTCACTGGTCTCGGTGTACCCGACCAACGACTGGCACGAGCGCGAGACGTACGACTTCTTCGGCATCGTCTTCGACGGCCACCCGGCGCTGACCAGGATCATGATGCCGGACGACTGGCCCGGCCATCCGCAGCGCAAGGACTACCCGCTCGGCGGCATCCCCGTCGAGTACAAGGGCGCCCAGATTCCGGCTCCCGACCAGCGGAGGTCGTACAGCTGATGTCCACCCACAGCACACCCGGCACCCCCCACGCGCCGACCCAGGCGGAGGAGCGGGAGACCACCGAGGGCCGGGTCTTCACCGTCACCGGCGGCGACTGGGACGAGCTCGCCGAGACCGTCGCCAAGGCGGACGACGAGCGGATCATCGTCAACATGGGTCCGCAGCACCCGTCCACCCACGGGGTGCTCCGGCTGATCCTGGAGATCGACGGCGAGACGGTCACCGAGGCCCGCTCCGGCATCGGCTACCTGCACACCGGCATCGAGAAGAACATGGAGTTCCGGACCTGGACCCAGGGGTCCACGTTCGTGACGCGCATGGACTACCTCACGCCGCTGTTCAACGAGACGGCGTACTGCCTGGCCGTGGAGAAGCTGCTCGGCATCACCGACCAGGTCCCGGACCGGGCGAGCGTCATCCGCGTGCTGCTGATGGAGCTCAACCGGATCGCCTCGCACCTGGTCTGCATCGCCACCGGCGGCATGGAGCTGGGCGCCACCACGATCATGATCTACGGCTTCCGCGACCGCGAGATGATCCTCGACATCTTCGAGCTGGTCACCGGCCTGCGGATGAACCACGCGTACGTCCGCCCCGGCGGCCTCGCCCAGGACCTGCCGCCCGGCGCGGTCGACCAGGTCAGGGAGTTCGTCAAGAAGTTCCGCAAGAACCTGCCGGAGTACGACAAGCTCGCCACCGGCAACCCCATCTTCAAGGGCCGCATGCAGGACGTCGGCTACCTGGACCTGGCCGGCTGCATGTCGCTCGGCGCCACCGGCCCGATCCTGCGCGCCGCCGGCCTGCCGCACGACCTGCGCAAGTCCGACCCGTACTGCGGTTACGAGAACTACGAGTTCGAGGTGCCGACCACCGACACCTGCGACTCCTACGGCCGCTTCGTGGTCCGGCTGCACGAGATGGCGCAGAGCCTGCGGATCGTCGAGCAGTGCCTGGACCGGCTGGAGCCCGGCCCGGTGATGGTCGAGGACAAGAAGATCGCCTGGCCCGCGCAGCTCGCGCTCGGCCCGGACGGCATGGGCAACTCCCTCGACCACATCAAGAAGATCATGGGCACCTCGATGGAGGCCCTGATCCACCACTTCAAGCTCGTCACCGAAGGCTTCCGGGTCCCGCCCGGCCAGGCGTACGCCGCGGTGGAGTCCGCGAAGGGCGAGCTGGGCGTGCACGTGGTCAGCGACGGCGGCACCCGCCCCTACCGGGTCCACTTCCGCGACCCCTCCTTCAGCAACCTGCAGTCCATGGCCGCGATGTGCGAGGGCGGCCAGGTGGCCGACGTCATCGTCGCGGTGGCGTCCATCGACCCCGTGATGGGAGGTGTCGACCGATGAGCGGCGAAGTGTCCCTGGGAATCCCCGAGATGCCCGCGCCGGACTACCCGGCCGACGTCCGGGCCCGGTTGGAGAACGACGCCCGCGAGGTGATCGCCCGCTACCCCGGTTCGCGCAGCGCCCTGCTGCCGCTGCTGCACCTGGTGCAGTCCGAGGAGGGGTACGTCACCCGCACCGTCATCCGCTTCTGCGCCGAGGTGCTGGACCTCACCACGGCCGAGGTCACCGCGGTCGCCACCTTCTACACCATGTACCGCCGCAAGCCGAGCGGCGAGTACCAGGTGGGCGTGTGCACCAACACGCTGTGCGCGGTGATGGGCGGCGACGCCATCTTCGAGGAGCTGCAGCAGCACCTGGGGATCGGCAACGACGAGACCACCGCCGACGGCAAGGTCACGCTGGAGCACATCGAGTGCAACGCGGCCTGCGACTTCGCGCCGGTGGTGATGGTCAACTGGGAGTTCTTCGACAACCAGACCCCGGAGTCCGCCAAGGCGATGGTCGACGACCTGATCGCCGGCCGCGAGGTGCGCCCCACCCGCGGCGCCCCGCTCTGCGGCTACCGGCAGACCGCGCGCATCCTGGCCGGCTTCCCCGACGAGCGCGAGGGCGCGGTCGAGGCGGGCGGCGGCGCGGGACCGGCGTCGCTGGCCGGTCTGAAGCTGCACCGCGGCGAGGTCGCCGCGGCCCGGGTCGTGCCGCCGCGCGCGGAGCCGGCGGGCACCGACGTGACCGAGGAGGACGGCGAGTGATGACCGTGGAACCGGCCGAGAAACTGCTCGCGCCCGTCCTGTCGGCGTTCTGGGACGACCCGCGTTCATGGACGCTGGACACCTACCGCAGGCACGAGGGCTACCAGGCGCTCACCAAGGCGCTCGCCATGGCCCCGGACGACGTGATCGCCTACGTCAAGGACTCCGGGCTGCGCGGCCGCGGCGGCGCCGGCTTCCCGACCGGCATGAAGTGGCAGTTCATCCCGCAGGGCGACGGCAAGCCGCACTACCTGGTGGTCAACGCCGACGAGTCGGAGCCGGGGACCTGCAAGGACATCCCGCTGCTCTTCGCCAACCCGCACTCGCTGATCGAGGGCATCGTCATCGCGTGCTGGGCGATCCGCTCCAACCATGCCTTCATCTACCTCCGCGGTGAGACGGTGCCGGTGCTGCGCCGGCTGCACGAGGCGGTCCGCGAGGCCTACGCCGCCGGCTACCTCGGCAAGAACATCAAGGGCAGCGGCTTCGACCTGGAGCTGACCGTGCACGCCGGTGCCGGCGCGTACATCTGCGGTGAGGAGACCGCGCTCCTGGACTCGCTGGAGGGCCGGCGCGGCCAGCCGAGGCTCCGGCCGCCCTTCCCCGCCGTCGAGGGGCTCTACGCCTGCCCCACCGTGGTGAACAACGTCGAGTCCATCGCGTCGGTTCCCGCGATCATCCACCGGGGCAAGGAGTGGTTCCGGTCGATGGGCAGCGAGAAGTCCCCGGGCTTCACGCTGTACTCGCTGTCCGGGCACGTGGCCCGGCCCGGCCAGTACGAGGGACCGCTGGGCATCACGCTGCGCCAGCTGCTGGAGATGGGCGGTGGCATGCGGCCCGGCCACCGGCTGAAGTTCTGGACGCCGGGCGGCTCCTCCACCCCGATGTTCACCGACGAGCACCTCGACGTCCCGCTGGACTACGAGGGCGTCGGCGCCGCCGGATCGATGCTCGGCACCAAGGCCCTGCAGTGCTTCGACGAGACGACCTGCGTGGTGCGGGCGGTCACCCGGTGGACCGAGTTCTACGCCCACGAGTCGTGCGGCAAGTGCACCCCCTGCCGCGAGGGCACCTACTGGCTGGTCCAGCTGATGCGCGACATCGAGGCGGGCAAGGGCCACCACGAGGACCTCGACAAGCTCTACGACATCGCCGACAACGTCAACGGCAAGTCCTTCTGCGCGCTGGGCGACGGCGCCGCCGCCCCGATCTTCTCCTCCCTGAAGTACTTCCGCGCGGAGTACGAGGAGCACATCGACGGCAGGGGCTGCCCGTTCGACCCGGCCCGCTCCACCGCCTGGGCCGACAAGTCCCGTACGGAGGTCAACGCGTGACCGTCACTACCAACGCACCCGCCGGGGGCGGGCAGGCGGTGCCGCCGGAGGACCTGATCTCCGTCACCATCGACGGCATCCCGGTCTCCGTCCCCAAGGGCACCCTGGTCATCAGGGCCGCGGAGCTGCTCGGGATCGAGATCCCGCGGTTCTGCGACCACCCCCTGCTCGACCCGGCCGGTGCCTGCCGCCAGTGCATCGTGGAGATCGAGGGGCAGCGCAAGCCCGTCGCCTCCTGCACCATCACCTGCACCGACGGGATGGTGATCAGCACCCAGCTCACCTCGCCGGTGGCGGAGAAGGCGCAGCGCGGCGTGATGGAGCTGCTGCTGATCAACCACCCGCTGGACTGCCCGGTCTGCGACAAGGGCGGCGAGTGCCCGCTGCAGAACCAGGCCATGCAGGTCGGCGACCCGGACACCCGGTTCGAGGGCCGCAAGCGGACCTACGAGAAGCCGGTGCCGATCTCGGCGCAGGTGCTGCTGGACCGCGAGCGCTGCGTGCTGTGCGCGCGCTGCACCCGGTTCAGCAACCAGATCGCCGGCGACCCGATGATCGAGCTGCTGGAGCGCGGCGCGCTCCAGCAGGTCGGCATCGGCGAGGGCGACCCGTTCGAGTCGTACTTCTCCGGCAACACCATCCAGATCTGCCCGGTCGGCGCGCTCACCTCGGCCGCGTACCGCTTCCGGTCCCGCCCGTTCGACCTGGTGTCGTCGCCGTCGGTGTGCGAGCACTGCTCGGCCGGCTGCGCGACCCGCACCGACCACCGGCGCGGCAAGGTCATGCGGCGGATGGCCGCCGACGACCCCGAGGTCAACGAGGAGTGGCTGTGCGACAAGGGCCGGTTCGGCTTCCGCTACGCGCAGCGGCCTGACCGGATCGCCCAGCCGCTGGTGCGCAACGCCGACGGCGAGCTGGTCCCGGCCAGCTGGCCCGAGGCGCTCGCCGCCGCCGCGGCCGGCCTGACCGCGGCGCACGGCCGGGCGGCCGTGCTCGCCGGCGGCCGGGTCACCGTCGAGGACGCCTACGCCTACGCCAAGTTCGCCCGGGTGGTGCTCGGCACCAACGACGTGGACTTCCGGGCCCGCGCGCACTCCGCGGAGGAGGCCGACTTCCTGGCCGCCGCGGTCGCCGGGCGCGGCGTCGACCTGCCGGCCGGCGGCGGGCTCACCCACCGGGCGCTGGAGCAGGCCCCGGCCGTGCTGCTCGCCGGGCTGGAGTCCGAGGAGGAGGCGCCCAACGTCTTCCTGCGGCTGCGCAAGGCGCACCGCACCCGCAAGCAGCAGACCTACGCGCTGGCCACCCACGCCACCCGCGGCCTGGACAAGGCCGGCGGCATCCTGCTGCCGGCCGCGCCCGGCACCGAGCCGGAGTGGCTGGACGCGCTGGCCAGCGGTGTCGGCCTGGACGAGACGGGCCGGCAGGCCGCGGAGGCGCTGCGCGCGCAGGGCGCGGTCATCCTGGTCGGGGAGCGGCTCGCCGCGGTGCCCGGCGCGCTGACCGCGGCACTGCGGCTGGCCACCGCCACCGGCGCCGCCCTGGCGTGGATCCCGCGCCGGGCCGGCGAGCGGGGCGCGGTCGAGGCGGGCGCGCTGCCCGGGCTGCTGCCCGGCGGCCGTCCGGTCACCGACCCGCGGGCCCGCGAGGAGGTCGCCCGGGTCTGGGGCCTGCCCGCGCTGCCCACCAGGAACGGCCGGGACACCGGCGAGATCGTCGAGGCCGCCGCGTCCGGCGAGCTGAAGGCGCTGCTCGTCGGCGGCGTCGAGGTCGCGGACCTGCCGGACCCGGCCCGCGCCAGGGCCGCGCTGGACACCGTCGACTTCCTGGTCAGCCTGGAACTGCGGCCCAGCGAGGTCACCGAGCGGGCCGACGTGGTGCTGCCGGTCGCGGCGGTCGCCGAGAAAGCCGGCACCTTCCTCAACTGGGAAGGCCGGGTGCGGATGTTCGAGGCCGCGATCAAGCCCGACCAGGCCACCACCCGGCACCAGCTGCCCGACGCCCGCGTGCTGACGATGCTCGCCGACGCGCTCGACGTGGCCCTGGGCCTCTCCGGCCCGGCGCACGCCCGCGCCGAACTCGACCGGATCGGCGCCTGGTCGGGCACGCGCGGCGCCGCCCCGCTGGCGAGCTCGGTGCCGCTGCCGCGGCCCGACCAGGGCCAGGCGGTGCTCGCCGGCCACCGGATGCTGCTCGACCAGGGCCGGCTGCAGGACGGCGACGACGCGCTGGCCGCCACCCGGCACGCGACCGTCGCCCGGCTGTCGGCCACCACGGCCGCCGAGGCCGGGGTCGAGGACGGCGGGCTGCTCACCGTCACCGGTCCGGCCGGCACCACGACACTGCCGCTGCAGGTCACGCCGATGCCCGACCGCGTGGTCTGGCTGCCGCTGAACTCCACCGGCGGCGGGGTCGCGTCGGACACCGGGGCCCGCCCCGGGCAGGTCGTCGGCATCGGCGCGGCTGCCGCCGCCCACGAAGGCGAAAGCGTGGAGGGAACGCGATGACCGGCCTGTTCACCGGCGGCAGCCAACTCGCCGCCACCACCGAGGACCTGTCGTTCTTCGGCCACGACGTGTGGTGGCTGATCGTCATCAAGGCGGTCTTCTGCTTCGCGTTCGCGATGCTGACGGTGCTGATCTCCATCGTCTGGGAGCGCAAGGTCGTCGCCTGGATGCAGCTGCGCATCGGCCCGAACCGGCACGGCCCCTGGGGCATGCTGCAGTCGCTGGCCGACGGCGTGAAGCTGATGCTCAAGGAAGACGTCGTCGTCAAGCGCGCGGACAAGGCGGTCTTCATCCTCGCGCCGGTCGTCGCCGCCATCCCGGCGTTCATGGCCTTCGCGGTGGTCCCGTTCGGGCCCGCTGACAACGAGGTGTCGATCTTCGGGCAGCGCACCGCGCTGCAGCTGACCGACCTGCCGATCGGCATGCTCTACATCCTGGCCACCGCGTCCGTCGGCATCTACGGCATCGTGCTGGCCGGCTGGTCGTCCGGCTCGACCTACCCGCTGCTCGGCGGCCTGCGCGCCTCGGCGCAGATGATCTCCTACGAGATCGCGATGGGCCTGGCCTTCGCCGCGGTGTTCCTCTACTCCGGCTCGATGTCGACCTCCACGATCGTCGCCGCGCAGCACGACCGCTGGTACGTGATCCTGCTGCCGGTGTCGTTCCTGGTGTACATCGCCACGATGGTCGGCGAGACCAACCGCGCGCCGTTCGACATGCCCGAGTCCGAGGGCGACCTGGTCGGCGGCTTCAACACCGAGTACAGCTCCATCAAGTTCGCGCTGTTCATGCTCGCCGAGTACGTGAACATGGTGACGGTCTCCGCGGTCGCCACCACCCTGTTCCTCGGCGGCTGGCGCGCCCCGTGGCCGGTGTCCACCTTCTGGGAGGGCGCGAACCACGGCTGGTGGCCGATGCTCTGGTTCATCGTCAAGGTCCAGCTGCTGCTGTTCTTCTTCATCTGGCTGCGCGGCACCCTGCCCCGGGTCCGCTACGACCAGCTGATGAAGCTCGGCTGGAAGGTGCTCATCCCGGTCTCGATGGTCTGGCTGATGCTGGTCGCCGCGGTCCGCGCGATGCGCAACGAGAACTACGACTTCACCAAGATCGTGCTCTACATCGGCGGCGGGGTGCTGGCACTGCTGCTGCTCTCGCTGATCGTGGACCTGTTCCGGGACCGCGAGGAGAAGCGCGCGGCCGGCGAGGGCGGCGCGCTCGCGCCCCCCGAGCGGTTCGACCCGATGGCCGGCGGCTATCCCGTGCCGCCGCTGCCCGGCCAGCAGGCCGAGCGGGTGCCGCGGCGCCCCAGCCGCGCGGAACGCCAACTGGTGGGCGCGAACGGATCATCCGAAGCGGACGCTGCGGAGACGGAGAAGAAGGAGGACGGCGATGCCTGAGTTCCTCGGCCCGGTCGCAGGCTTCGGCGTGACCTTCAAGGCCATGTTCAAGAAGCGCCTGACCGAGCAGTACCCGGAGTACAAGAAGCCCACCGCACCGCGGTTCCACGGCCGCCACCAGCTCAACCGGCACCCGGACGGCCTGGAGAAGTGCATCGGCTGCGAGCTGTGCGCCTGGGCCTGCCCGGCCGACGCGATCTACGTGGAGGGCGCGGACAACACCGAGGAGGAGCGCTACTCCCCGGGCGAGCGGTACGGCCGCGTCTACCAGATCAACTACGCCCGCTGCATCCTGTGCGGCCTGTGCATCGAGGCGTGCCCCACGCGCGCGCTGACGATGACCAACGAGTACGAACTCGCCGACCGCACCCGCGAGTCGCTGATCTTCACCAAGGAGCAGCTGCTCGCGGGCCTCCAGGAGGGCATGGTCGACAGCCCGCACGCGATCTACCCCGGCATGGACGAGGGCGACTACTACCGCGGCGAGGTCACCGAGGCCGCGCCCGGCACGGTCCGCCAGGTCGCCGTCTCCAAGGGCGAGAGCCCCGAGGACGCCGCGAACGCCGAGGGCG
>WRCZ01000152.1 GCA_009783685.1 Actinomycetes bacterium | reverse complement strand
TCCCACCCGATTCGTAACTCGAGGCGAGAGGCCTTCGACGTGGCAGCACCGCAGAACTACCTCGCAGTCATCAAGGTCGTCGGCATCGGCGGCGGTGGCGTCAACGCCATCAACCGGATGATCGAGGTCGGTCTCAAGGGCGTCGAGTTCATCGCGATCAACACCGATGCGCAGGCCCTGCTGATGAGCGACGCCGACGTCAAGCTCGACGTCGGCCGTGAGCTGACCCGCGGGCTCGGTGCCGGCGCCAACCCGGACGTCGGCCGCAAGGCCGCCGAGGACCACCGCGAGGAGATCGAGGAGGTGCTCAAGGGCGCCGACATGGTCTTCGTCACCGCGGGTGAGGGAGGCGGCACCGGCACCGGCGGCGCCCCCGTGGTGGCCAACATCGCCCGCTCGCTGGGCGCGCTGACCATCGGCGTGGTCACCCGGCCGTTCACCTTCGAGGGCCGCCGCCGGGCCAACCAGGCCGAGGACGGCATCGCCGGCCTGCGGGAGAACGTCGACACCCTGATCGTCATCCCCAACGACCGGCTGCTGTCCATCTCGGACCGCCAGGTCAGCGTGCTCGACGCGTTCCGCTCCGCCGACCAGGTGCTGCTCTCCGGTGTCCAGGGCATCACCGACCTGATCACCACCCCGGGCCTGATCAACCTGGACTTCGCCGACGTGAAGTCCGTGATGTCCGAGGCCGGTTCGGCCCTCATGGGCATCGGCTCGGCCCGCGGCGACGACCGCGCGGTGGCCGCCGCGGAGATGGCGATCTCCTCGCCGCTGCTGGAGGCGTCCATCGACGGCGCCCGCGGGGTGCTGCTGTCCATCTCCGGCGGCTCCGACCTCGGCCTGTTCGAGATCAACGAGGCCGCCCAGCTGGTCAGCGAGGCCGCCCACCCGGAGGCCAACATCATCTTCGGCGCGGTGATCGACGACGCGCTCGGCGACGAGGTGCGGGTCACCGTCATCGCCGCGGGCTTCGACGGCGGCCAGCCGCCCACCAAGGGCAGCCGGGACAAGAACGTCGGCACGTACGCGTCGCGCGACGACTCCCCGGTCCCGCCGCGGCCCGAGCCCCCGCGCCCGGCGACGTCGTCCTTCAACGGCCTGGGCAGCATCCCGGCCCCGGCCGACCGCGACCCGGAGTCGACGCCGGTCGCCGAGACCCCGGTCACGCCCCCGGTGATCCCGCCGATCGTGCCGCCGGCCCGTCCGTACCAGGACTCGGCCGAAGAGCTCGACGTCCCCGACTTCCTGAAGTGACCGCCCGGCAGTGATAGGGCACCGCACAGCAGTGGGCGGCGCGCACTTCGCCTTCACCGACCGGTGGGGCGGGGTGAGCGCCGTTCCGTATGACAGCCTCAACCTCGGCGGGGCGGTCGGCGACGACCCGGCCGCCGTGCACGCCAACCGCGCCCGCGCGGCCGGGGAGCTCGGCCGCGACCCGGAGCGCGTGGTGTGGATGAACCAGGTGCACGGCCGGGACGCCGCCGTGGTCGACCGCCCCTGGGGCGACGGCCCGGTGCCGGCGGTCGACGCGCTCGTCACCGCCCGCGCCGACCTGACCCTCGCGGTGCTGACCGCCGACTGCGTCCCGGTGCTGCTGGCCGACCCGGTGGCCGGGGTCGCCGCCGCCGCGCACGCCGGCCGCCCCGGACTGGCCGCCGGCGTCGTGCCCGCCGCCGTGGAGGCGATGACGTCCCAGGGCGCCCGGCCCGACCGGATCACCGCGGTGATCGGCCCCTCGGTGTGCGGCAAGTGCTACGAGGTGCCCGCCGCGCTGCGCGACGAGGTGGCCGCGGTCGTACCGGAGGCGTTCGCCACCACCAGCTGGGGCACGCCGGCGATCGACGTGAGCGCCGGGGTGCGTGCCCAACTCGCGCACGCCGGCGTGCGGATCGCCGACGCGCCCACGGTGTGCACCCTGGAGTCCGCCGATCACTTCTCCTACCGCCGCGAGTCCGTCACCGGGCGGCTCGCGGGCTACGTCTGGCTGGACGGGACCGCGTGAACGACACTCCTGCCTCCGGCAGTTCGGACCGGCTCGACCAACTCACCGCGAATCTCGCGCGGGTGGAGGAGCGCATCGGCGCCGCATGCCGGGCCGCCGGCCGGGACCGCGAGGACGTCACGCTCATCGTGGTCACCAAGACCTACCCGGCGTCGGACGTGCGGCTGCTGGCCGGACTCGGCGTGCGGCACGTGGCGGAGAACCGCGACCAGGAGGCGGGGCCGAAGGCCGCCGCATCCGCGGACCTGCCGCTCAGCTGGCACTTCGTGGGCCAGTTGCAGACCAACAAGGCCCGCTCGGTGGTCCGTTACGCTGACCACGTGCACTCCGTCGACCGGCTCCGGCTGGTCGGCGCGCTGTCCGGCGCGGCCACCGCCGCGGGACGGCGGCTCGGTTGCCTCATCCAGGTCGCCCTGGACGCCGAGTCGGGGACGCAGGGCGAGCGCGGCGGGGTCGCCCCCGACGGCGTGGACGCGCTCGCCGACGCCGTGGCGGCCGCGGACGGCCTGCGGCTGGACGGGCTGATGACGGTAGCACCGCTCGCCGGCGCATACGCGGGCCAACCCCGTGCTGCCTTCGATCGGTTGATGGAAATCTCATCCCGCCTGCGCGAGACCCATCCTGCTGCGAACATGGTCTCGGCAGGGATGAGCCAGGACCTCGAGGAAGCGGTGGCCGCCGGAGCGACACACGTCCGCGTCGGTACGGCGGTACTCGGAGTCCGTCCGCGGCTCCGGTAACGTCACCAAACAAGTCGGACCACAGCATAAATATGGTGTGGCGGTCGTCCCGAGGGCGGCCGAGGACCGCAACCCCCGCTGAGAGGACGCAGAGCATGGCCGGCGCGATGCGCAAGATGGCGGTCTACCTCGGCCTCGTGGAGGACGACGGATACGACGGACCGGGCTTCGACTCCGACGACGAGTTCGAGCCCGAGCTGCCCGCGCCGCCGAGCAGCCGGACCGCTCCGGAACCGGAGCGCGTGCCCGCCCGCCGACCGCACAGTCAGCACGTGCCGCCGAGCCAGCACCAGCCGGCGCAGGACGAACCGCCGCGGCTCGTCCACGCTCCGGCACCCCGCGAACCGAGGATCGCCCCAGTGGCATCCATCACACCCGAACGTCATACCCTGGAGAAGAACGCACCCGTGATCATGCCCAAGGTGGTGTCCGAACGCGAGCCGTACCGGATCACGACACTTCACCCCCGGACGTACAACGAAGCCCGTACCATCGGGGAACACTTCCGTGAGGGCACCCCGGTGATCATGAACTTGACGGAGATGGACGACACGGACGCAAAGCGACTTGTCGACTTCGCCGCCGGTCTGGTCTTCGGTCTTCACGGCAGCATCGAGCGGGTGACGCAGAAGGTCTTTCTGCTCTCGCCTGCTAACGTCGATGTCACGGCGGAGGACAAAGCCCGGATCGCCGAGGGCGGGTTCTTCAACCAGAGCTGAGCCGAACGCAACCGCAGGACCCGGCCGAGAGGCCGGCAGACGACCAGGGGAGAGGGAAGCGCGATGAGTGTCGCACTCCAGGTGCTGTACATCGCGTTGTACTGCTTCCTTGCCGTCCTTATTTTCCGGTTGGTGATGGATTGGGTCTTCCAGTTCGCCCGTTCGTGGCATCCTGGGAAGGCCATGGTGGTGGTCCTGGAAGGCACCTACACTGTCACCGATCCGCCACTCAAGCTTCTGCGGCGGTTCATTCCGCCGCTACGTCTCGGGGGCGTGGCGCTCGACCTGTCCTTCTTCGTATTGATGATCATCGTGTACATCCTGATCTCCGTCGTCGGGGGCTTGATGTGAACGGTGTGGGCTCCCGATATGTCGACGATCACGTTGAGGTGAAGAGATGCCGCTGACCCCCGAGGACGTTCGGAACAAGCAGTTCACGACCGTCCGCCTCCGAGAGGGCTATGACGAGGATGAGGTCGACGCCTTCCTCGACGAGGTGGAGGCGGAGCTGACACGCTTGCTCCGCGAGAACGAGGATCTGCGGGCCAAGCTGGCCGCGGCCACTCGTGCCGCCGCCCAGAACCAGCAGCAGGGCATGCGCAAGCCGGAACCCCAGGACCGGCCGGTGCCCGCTGCCATATCCGGACCGCAGCCGGTGCCGCAGCAGCAGATGGGTCCGCCCCAGCTGCCCGGCGGAGCACCTCAGCTGCCCGCAGGTCCCAGTGCCCAGCAGCACCCGATGCAGCAGGGCCACCCCATGCAGCAGCAGGGTCCCGGCCCGATGGGCCAGCACCCGATGCAGCAGGGTCACCCCATGCAGCAGCAGGGTCCCGGCCCGATGGGCGGGCACCCCATGCAGCAGCAGGGGCCCGGCGGCGACAGCGCCGCCCGCGTGCTCTCGCTCGCGCAGCAGACCGCCGACCAGGCGATCGCCGAGGCGCGTTCCGAGGCCAACAAGATCGTCGGTGAAGCGCGCAGCCGCGCCGAGGGCCTGGAGCGGGACGCCCGCGCCAAGGCCGACGCGCTGGAGCGGGACGCCCAGGAGAAGCACCGCGTCGCGATGGGCTCGCTGGAGTCCGCCCGCGCCACGCTGGAGCGCAAGGTCGAGGACCTGCGCGGCTTCGAGCGGGAGTACCGCACGCGCCTGAAGTCCTACCTGGAGTCGCAGCTGCGCCAGCTGGAGAACCAGGCGGACGACTCGCTCGCCCCGCCGCGGACCACCGCGCCCGCGCCGTCCCTGCCGGCCGCGCCCTCCATGGGCAACGGCACGATGGGCGGCAACTCCATGGGAGGCAACTCCCTGGGCGGGATGGCTCCGGCCGGGGCCGGTGCCATGGGCCACGGTTCGGCGCCCTCCTACGGCGGTGCGCAGGGCATGGGCGGTCACACCCCCGGCCCGACGTACGGCGGCCAGCAGCAGATGTCGCCCGCGATGACGCAGCCGATGGCTCCGGTGCGGCCGCAGGGTCCGTCGCCGATGCAGCAGGCGCCGACGCCGATGCGCGGCTTCCTCATCGACGAGGACGACAACTAGCCGCCGACGGCGCGCTCGACGTCAAGGGCCGGGCCTCCGGGGAGTTCTCCCCAGGAGGCCCGGCCCTTTTGCGGGTCCCGCGCCCCTGACGGGGTGCGGGACCCGCGCCGTATCAGGCGGACTTGCGCAGGTGGAAGGTGAGGCCGAGGGCCGCGTCGGTGAAGGCGGGGCCGAAGCCCTCCTCGGCGGGGGCGTCGCCGGCCGCGAGGCTGTCCGCCAGGACCTCCTCGGAGATCAGCCCGGCGTGCTCGGCCAGTGCCGTCGACAACTCACCGTCGCCGGCCGCGTACCGCACGTGGATGCGATCCGTCACCTGGAGACCGGAGTTCTTCCTGGCCTCCTGGACGAGCCGGATGACGTCGCGGGCCAGGCCCGCGAGCCGCAGCTCGGGCGTGACCTCCAGGTCGAGGGCGACCGTCGCGCCGGCGTCGGAGGCGACCGACCAGCCCTCGCGCGGGGTCTCGGTCACGATGACCTCCTCGGGGGCCAGGACCACGTCCTCCCCGTCCACGACGACCGTCGCGCTGCCGTGCTCCCGCAGGTCCGCCGACAGCCGGGCCGCGTCCGCCGCGGCGACCGCCGCCGCGACCGCCTGCACGCCCTTGCCGAACCGCTTGCCCAGGGCACGGAAGTTGGCCTTGGCGCTGGTGTCCACCAGCGACCCGCCCACCTCGGAGAGCGAGGCGAGCGCCGCGACGTTCAGCTCGTCGGCGATCTGCCCGCGCAGCTCCGCCGACAGGTTCTCGAAGCCCGCCGCGGCGACCAGCGCGCGCGACAGCGGCTGCCGCGTCTTGACGCCGGACTCCGCCCGGGTCGCCCGGCCCAGTTCCACCAGCCGCCGGACGAGCAGCATCTGCTCGGACAGCGCCGGGTCGATCCACTCCTCGGCCACCTGCGGCCACGACGCGAGGTGCACCGAGTCCGGGGCGTCCGGGACGACCGCGACCACCAGGTCCTGCCACACCCGCTCGGTGATGAACGGCACAAGCGGCGCCATCAGCCGGGTCACCGTCTCGACGACGTCGTGCAGGGTGCGCAGCGCCGCCGCGTCGCCCTGCCAGAACCGCCGGCGCGAGCGCCGCACGTACCAGTTGGACAGGTCGTCGACGAAACCGGAGAGCAGCTTCCCGGCCCGCTGGGTGTCGAACGCCTCCAGCGACGCCGTGACATCGCGCACCAGCACGTTGAGCTCGCCGACCAGCCAGCGGTCCAGCAGCGGCCGGTCGGCCACCGCCGGGTCCGCGTCGGACGGCGCCCAGCCGGAGGTGCGGGCGTACAGCGCCTGGAACGCCACGGTGTTCCAGTACGTGAGGAGCGTCTTGCGGACGACCTCCTGGATCGTGCCGTGGCCGACCCGGCGCGCGGCCCACGGGGAGCCGCCGGCGGCCATGAACCAGCGCACCGCGTCGGCGCCGTGCTGGTCCATGAGCGGGATCGGCTGCAGGATGTTGCCCAGGTGCTTGGACATCTTGCGGCCGTCCTCGGCGAGGATGTGGCCGAGGCACACCACGTTCTCGTAGGACGACCGGTCGAAGACCAGCGTGCCGACCGCCATCAGCGTGTAGAACCAGCCGCGGGTCTGGTCGATGGCCTCGGAGATGAACTGCGCCGGGTAGGTGCGCTCGAAGACCTCCTTGTTGCGGTACGGGTAGCCCCACTGCGCGAACGGCATCGACCCCGAGTCGTACCAGGCGTCGATCACCTCGGGCACCCGGGTCGCCGGCCGCGCGCAGGTCGGGCAGTCGAAGACCACCTCGTCGATGTACGGGCGGTGCGGGTCCAGGCGCGACTGGTCGGTGCCGGTCAGGGTGCTCAGTTCGGCGAGCGAAGCCACGCAGGTCAGGTGGCCGTCCTCGCAGCGCCAGATCGGCAGCGGGGTGCCCCAGTAGCGGTTGCGGGACAGCGCCCAGTCCACGTTGTTGTTCAGCCAGTCGCCGAACCGGCCGTACTTGACCGACTCCGGGTACCAGTTGGTGCGCTCGTTCTCGCGCAGCAGCGCGTCCTTGACCGCGGTGGTGCGGATGTACCACGACGGCTGCGCGTAGTAGAGCAGCGCGGTGTGGCAGCGCCAGCAGTGGGGGTAGCTGTGCTCGTACGGCAGGTGCCGGAACAGCCGCCCGCTCGTCTGGAGTTCGGCCACCAGCAGCTCGTCGGCCTTCTTGAAGAACACCCCGCCGACCAGCGGCACGTCCGGCTCGAACGTGCCGTCGGGGCGCACCGGGTTGACCACCGGCAGCCCGTACCGGCGGCAGGTCTTGAGGTCGTCCTCGCCGAACGCCGGCGACTGGTGGACCAGTCCGGTGCCGTCCTCGGTCGTCACGTAGTCGGCGTTGAGGACGTAGTGCGCGTCCGGGATGTCGACGAAGGTGAACGGGCGCTCGTAGGCCCAGCGCTCCATCTCGCGCCCGGTGAAGGTCCGCCCGGTGGGCTCCCAGCCCTCGCCCAGCGCCTTGCCGAGCAACGGCTCGGCGACGACGAGCTGTTCGGTGCCGTCGGTGGCCACCACGTAGGTGACGTCGGGGTGCACGGCGACCGCGGTGTTGGACACCAGCGTCCACGGCGTCGTCGTCCACACCAGCAGCGACGCCTGGCCGGCCAGCGGCCCGGAGGCCAGCGGGAAGCGGACGTACACCGACGGGTCGACGATCGTCTCGTAGCCCTGGGCGAGTTCGTGGTCGGACAGGCCGGTCTGGTCCCGCGGGCACCAGGGCGCGACGCGGTAGTCCTGGACCAGCAGGCCCTTGTCGAAGATCTGCCGCAGCGACCACCACACGGACTCCACGTACTCGGGGTCCATCGTGCGGTAGGCGTCGTCCAGGTCGACCCAGTAGCCCATGCGCGTCGTCAGCTCGGCGAAGGCGTCGGTGTGCCGGGTCACCGACTCACGGCACTTGGCGTTGAACTCCGCGATGCCGTACGCCTCGATGTCCTGCTTGCCGGTGAAGCCCAGCTCCTTCTCCACGGCCAGCTCGACCGGCAGGCCGTGGCAGTCCCAGCCGGCCTTGCGGGTCACGTGGAAGCCCTGCATGGTCTTGAAGCGCGGGAAGACGTCCTTGAAGACGCGGGCCTCGATGTGGTGCGCGCCGGGCATGCCGTTCGCGGTCGGCGGCCCCTCGTAGAAGACCCAGTCCGGGCGGCCGGCGGTCTGCTCCAGCGAGCGCGCGAAGGTCTTGCGCTCGCTCCACAGGGACAGCACCTCGTGTTCGAGGGCGGGCAGGTCCACCTGGGCGGGCACCTGGCGGTACTGCGGCTGGGACGGCTCGTGCTGCGGGCTCATCAGGGGTTCTTCCTCCGGCGGACACTCGTCGCTCGTGGCGGACTTCCGTCGGAGGGACGAGAGCTGCTGACGATCGCTCCCGCGGTACCACCCTCCTTGGCGGCACGGCACCCTCACGGGTCCCGCCGCCCCCTCATTGGGGTCGCGAGGCCGGTTCTACTGACCGCACGGCATCCGCCCACGGTGTTCTTCCGGCGGCTCCGGGGTGATCTTCACGTCGCGCACACCCCCGGGCTTCCACCGTCCCCGGGTCGCTCATGGCTGCGTGCGGCGCTACTCGTCCCATCCACGCCTTTCGCTGCGCCCAGTGTACGGGCCCGGCCGCCTCGCAGCCGCACGTATTTCCCGCGCCCGCTCCGCCGGGCGCGCGGCCGCCCCCGCTCGCGCGCCCCTTCCTCGCGCGCCCTCCGCCGCTCCCGCGCTGACCCGAATGGCGGCGGTCCTCCGTTCCGGCCGCCATTCCGGTCGGCGGGCCGGAATACCTGGCCGTGAGCTGGGCACAACGGATGCAGACCGGTCTCCCCCCGGGGGGTACGGGTCGGCCGGGCAGCGCGCCCCGTTGCCGCGGATCGATGCCCGATTTACCGTTTCCGGCACGATTCGCGCACAAGATCACGGATGTGAAGGGGTCGCGGCCATGGTCGTGAGGAAGGCCGCCGACGAGCCGGCGGCGAAGAGGACGGCCGCGGCCAGCGCGGCCTCGTCGGCCCCGGCCAGGAAGGCGGCGAAGAAGGCGTCCGGAAGGACCGCGGCGAAGAAGGCCCCCGCGAAGAAGGCCCCGGCGAAAAAGGCGGCGGCCAAGAAGGCGGCGGGCAAGGCCACGGGCAGGAAGGCGGCGGGCAAGAAGGCGGCGGCCGGGAGGACCGCGGCCAAGGACGCCACGGCCGAGAAGGCAGCGGTGAAGAAGACCACGGCGAAGAAGGCCGCAGCCGAACCGGCGGCGGCCGGGAAGTCCGGTGCCGGAAAGGCGGCCGCCGAGAAGACCGCCGCGAAGAAGGCCCCGGCCAAGAAGGCGGCGGCCAAGGCGACGGGCAAGAAGGCCCCGGCGAAGAAGGCGGCGAAGGCCCCCGCGAAGAAGGCGGCGGCCAAGACGGCCAAGAAGGCGTCCGCCGGGAAGGCGCCGGCCGGGAAGGGGGCGAAGGCCGCCCCCAAGAAGGCCACCGCCAAGAAGACCACCGCCAAGAAAGCCCCCGCGAAGAAGGCGGCCGCCGCGAAGGCGCCGGCCGGGAAGTCCAGTCCCACCCCATCGACCCCCAGCCCGGGCGGGAAGGCGCCGGCCGGCAGGAAAACGGCCGGAAAGGCGCCGGCCGCCAAGAAGACAGGAGCCCGCAAGGTGGCAGCGAAGAAGACCGTGGCCCAGTCGGCCGCGACATCAGGGTCCCCGGTCCCCGCCGCCCGCACCGCGGCCGAACCGGGCACGCTGGCGGTCCTCCCCGGCGAGGACCCCTGGACGGCCGAGGAGGTCGACGAGGCGCGTGCGGAGCTGCTCGGCGAGGTCGAGCGGCTGAAGGCCGAGATCGCCTCGTCCGAGGCGGCGGTCGCCGGCCTGCTGCGGGACACCGGGGACGGTGCGGGCGACGACGCCGACACCGGCACCAAGAACATCACCCGCGAGTACGAGATGGCCCTCGCGGCCAACACCCGGGAGACCCTCACCCAGGCCCTGCACGCGCTCCAGCGCCTCGACGAGGGCACCTACGGCCTGTGCGAGGTGTGCGGCAACCCGATCGGGAAGGCCCGGATGCAGGCGTTCCCGCGGGCCACCCTGTGCCTGGACGACAAGCAGCGGCAGGAGCGGCGCTGACGTCTCGCGGTCGAGGTCCCCCCGCCCGCGGCGGGGGGACCTCCGGCGTGCCCGTGCCGTACCCTCGTCATCAGTCAGGATTCGGCCTGGCGGGCACGGAGCACAAAGGCTGAGGGACCCCACGTGACGGAAGCGGAGCGCACCATCACCACACCGGACGGCCCGGACGAGGCTCCGGGCACGGCCGCTGAGGCCCAGGACGCGGCACCGCGGACCGAGGCGTCCGGCGCCGGCCCCGCCCCGGACGAGCCGTCGCGCAGGCGCCGGGTGCCGGTGCTGATAGCGGTGGCCGCCCTGGCGTACCTGCTCGACGTGCTCTCGAAGCTCTGGGTGGTGCACAGCCTGGAGCACCGCGACCCGATCCGGCTGCTCGGCCACTACCTGCAACTCGACGCCACCAGGAACGCGGGCGCCGCCTTCGGCATGGGCCAGGGCATGACGATCGTGTTCACGCTGATCGCGGTCGGCGTCATCGCGGTGATCGTCCGGCTGTCCCGCCGGCTCTACAGCACGCCCTGGGCGATCGCGCTCGGCCTGCTGCTGGGCGGGGCGTTCGGCAACCTCACCGACCGGGTGTTCCGCTCGCCCGGCGGCTTCCAGGGCCGCGTGGTGGACTTCATCGCGCCCGAGCACTTCGCCATCTTCAACCTCGCCGACTCGGCGATCTGCTGCGGCGGCGCGCTGATCGTGCTGCTGTCCTTCCGCGGGGTGGACCCCGACGGTTCCCGGCACCAGGACTGAGCGGCCCGTCCCGTCCGGCATACTCGATCAGGTGAGTACGCTTCCCGAAGTCCGTTCCCTGCCCGTGCCGGAGGGCCTCGAAGGCGAGCGCGTCGACGCCGCCATCGCCCGCATGTTCGGTTTCTCCCGCACCAAGGCCGCCGAGCTGGCCGCGTCCGGCAAGGTCTCGCTGGACGGCGCGGCGGCGGGCAAGTCCGAGCGGGTGCGCGGCGGGGCGTGGCTGGAGGTCGAGATGCCGGCGCCGGCCGCGCCGGTCGAGATCGTCGCCGAGCCCGTGGAGGGCATGGAGATCGTCCACGACGACGACGACGTCGTGGTGATCGGCAAGCCGGTCGGCGTGGCCGCGCACCCCAGCCCCGGCTGGACCGGGCCCACGGTGATCGGCGGCCTGGCCGCGGCCGGGTACCGGATCGCCACCTCGGGCGCCGCCGAGCGCCAGGGCATCGTGCACCGGCTGGACGTCGGCACCTCCGGCCTGATGGT
>WRCZ01000151.1 GCA_009783685.1 Actinomycetes bacterium | reverse complement strand
GAACATGCCGCCCTCGGGGCGGTTCCAGCCACTGCCGTCCGGCAGTGCCGCGGGCAGGCCGTCGAGCAGCGCGTCGCGGCGGGCCCGGTAGGCGGTACGGACGCGGTCCAGGTGCGCGTCGAGGTCGCAGTCGGCCAGATAGCGGGCCGCAGCCGCCTGGTCCACCGTCGAGGTGTGCAGATCCGCGGCCTGCTTGGCGATCACGCAGGCGCGCAGCAGCCCGGCCGGCGCGCGCAGCCAGCCGAGCCGCATCCCGGGTGCCATCACCTTCGAGAAACTGCCCAGCAGCACCGTGCGGTCCGCGGCCTCCTCCAGCGAGGCGATCCACGGCTGGTAGTCGCCCTCGAAGCGCAACTCGCCGTAGGGGTCGTCCTCGGCGATCCACAGGCCGTGCCGCGCGGCCACCCCGGCGATCGCCGTGCGGCGCTCCAGCGGCAGCGTACGGCCGGTCGGATTCTGGAAGTTGGGCACCAGGTAGAGCAGCTTCGGCCGCTCCCGCAGCACCAGCTCCTCCAGCGCCTCGGGGACCACCCCGTCCGCGTCGGTCGGCACCGGCAGTACCCGGGCGCCCGCGAAGCCGAAGCACTGCAGGGCCGCCAGATACGTCGGGTCCTCCACCAGCACGGCGTCACCGGGCTCCAGCAGCGTGGTGGCGAGCAGTGCCAGACCCTGCTGCGAACCGCCCGTCACCACAAGGGAGTCGGCCTCGGTGGCCAGGCCGCGGGCGGTCAGCCGGCCCGCCACCGCGGCACGCAGCGCCGGGTCGCCCTCGGTCGTGGAGTACTGCAGCGCCCGTTGCGGCCGCTCCGCCAGCACCCGGTCGTACGCCGCCCGGATGCCCTCCGCGTCGAAGAGTTCGGGCGCCGGCAGGCCGCCGGCGAAGGAGATCACCTCGGGCCGCGCGGTCAGCGCCAGGATCTCGCGTACCGGCGAGGCGCCGACATGGCGTGCGCGGGCGGCGAGGCTGGGCAGGGCGGCGCGGGCGGTCGTCATGACACCGCAGCCTACGAAGAATCGTTGCTGTGTCCAGGTACTTTCCAGGATGCGGGCAGCCGCCCGGGCCCGGGCATGGGCAGAGCCCCCTCGGCAAGGACGGCGGCCGGTCGAGAGGGCTCTGCGGCAGTGCGGTTCACGGACCTCCCCGGTCCGCGCGGGCCGCGGTCGACGCGCGGGTCAGGCAGGTCAGCGCAGGTCGAACGCGCCGTGGTCGACGTCGGTGACGAACGACGCCCACGCCTCCGGGGAAAAGGTCAGGACGGGTCCCTGCGGGTCCTTGGAGTCCCGGACGACCACCGCTTCCACGGCGGGGGACTTCACTTCCACACAGGCGCCGTTCCCGGTGGAACGCGAGGACTTCATCCACGCGGGGGTGTTGCCCAGCTTGATTGCCATCTCTGCTCCGGTCTGTGCTGGTGACGGCGGCGCGGCGATCGCCTGATGCGCCAATGACTGAACGCCGACGACGCTACTCGCCAACATCACCGACCGGCGGGCCTCTTCACCCGGTTGGATGGCATATTCCCTGCGTCTCTTCCCAGTTGGACACGCAGGGGTGTACCGTGCCGTCCCCCACCCCGCGAGCCGGGTCCGGCGGCCTCCCCGCAACCGTCCCTAGGCGTACCGCTGGGCTGCCTCGTCGATGAACGTCCGGGACTGCTCGGCGCTCAGCGCCTGCGCCCGAAGGTGCTCGTACATCACGCTGTACGCCTGCACGTCCGTGTCCTTCTCCAGATACAGGTCGCTGTTGACGCCCTCCAGGTACACCACCGTCGCATCGGTGGCGTCGGTGAACTCCAGCACCGCGAACTGCCCGCTCAGCCCCGGGTGCGCGCCCGCCTCGAACGGCAGCACCTGCACGGTGACATGCGGGACGTGACTCAACTCGACCAGATGCGCCAGCTGTTCGCGCATGATGGCGTTGTCGCCGACCTTCCGGCACAGCGCCGCCTCGTCGATCACCGCCCACATCCGCAACGGCCCGTCGGGGTCGGTGATCCGCTCCTGGCGGCGCATCCGCACGTTGACCCGCTTGTCGACCTGCTCGGGCGTGGCCTCCGGCAGGTTGCCCGCGATCACCGCGGTCGCGTACGCCTCGGTCTGCAACAGGCCCGGCACCACCTGGGGTTCGAAGACCCGCAGGCTCGCCGCCTCGGTCTCCAGACCGATGTAGACGCTGTACGGGATGTCGCCGAAGGCGTGCCACCAGCCCTGCTGCCGTGACTCCTTGGCCATCTGCATCAGCGAGTCGACGATCCGGACGTCCTCGACGCCGTACACCCCGCACAGATCGCGCACGTCGCGCTGGCTGATGCTGCGCCGCCCGTTCTCCAGACGGCTGATCTTCGACTGGGAGACGAGCAGCCGGGCCGCCACCTCCTCGGCCGTCATGCCCTTCTGCTCGCGGAGCTTGCGCAGCTCCGAACCGAGCCGGCGGCGCCTGACGGTGGGGTTGACGTTGGCGACCACGGGGACTGCACCTCCACGCTGAACGTACTGATGGTCAGCAGCCTGCCACTACCGGTCATCACCGCGCTGGAGAATGAGCGGAACAAGCTTGCCCGCGCCCACCGTTTTCCGGTCCGCTTCCGCTTCGCGGTAACGTCCCGTCCGGTTCCGGCGGACGCCGCGCCGCCCCGGAAAGCGCGAAGCGCGGGGCGACGACGCCCCGGACGCGTTCCGGAACGCCGTCGCCCCGCGCGACGCAGCGGCTCCCGGAGGGGGACTCGCCGAGGACGGTCGCCCGGCCGCACGGCCGGTGGCGGCGGTGTCCGGTCCCTGCCGGCGGACACCGCAACCGTCCTGAAAACGGGGCTGTTCGAGCTGTACGAGCTGTGCGAGGTGGAGCGAGGGGTGCTGCCAGAAGTGCTGCCGTTCAGCGTGCTGTCGTGCCGTGCCGTGCGGCGCCGAGCTCTGCCGTCCGGCGGGCCGTGCGACCGTTCAGCGAGCGCCGGCGCGGGCCATCGTGCTGTGCCCTGCCGGGCGTTGCGCCTGGGCCGGCGGCCGTTTCGGCTGCGCCGCCACCCCGTTCTGCACGTCCATCACGGCGTGCGCGACGAGGCCGCCCATCGGGTCGTACCGGATCAGGTCACGCAGGCGCGATCGCGAGGACCGGCCCTCGTTCCCCGGGTACAGGTGCTTGCCGAGACCCACCGAGTGGGCGAGCGCGGCGAGCGCCGCGGTCCGCGGGTCCGGCGGTACGCCGGTGCGGATCGCCGAGTCGAGCCGGGCCCTGATCTCCCGGCTGACCGCGCTGTCGGTCGCCTGGTACCGGGTGGTCGGCAGTACCCCGCACATCTGACCCGGCACGGCGTGCACCATGCCGCACCGCTCCAGGTGCGCGAGATACGTCTGGCGCAACCCCAGCCGGGGCCCGCCGATCCAGTGGACGGCGCGCACCGGGCTGCCGCGTCGGCGCAGCAGTTCGAGCGCGGAGTCCAGAGTCGGATCTCCAGTCGGCCGTGGGTGCACCACGGCGATACGATCCCCGTCAGGGGCTATCCGTCCGGCCAGGGCCAGCTCGACGAGCTGTGCCCCGGCGAGGCCGAGGTCGAGCGACTGAGGCTGCGCCGTGGTCCCGGTGGCCGGGTCCAGAGCGAGCAGCAGGAGCTCTTCCGGAATTGTTCTGCGGCTCTTGCCCATCCATGCCTCCCCGCGTGGATGAATGACAGGGTGACGCCTCTCACACCGGCCTGTCGAGAGCGCCTCATCCATATCGACGGGAACCGGGTGGTATGTCGTTCTCGTCTACGGGGTGGTGGGGTGTCGCAGACGGCCTGCGCGCCTGTCGCGGGACACTTGCCAGTGTGGTTCAGCGCGGCTAGGGGCGCCATGGAATGGCGCCCCTCACGATGTGTTCATGTCGGATGACGATCTGTGGAGGAGGTCTGCGTGGCGGGCGAGTCCCCCGGCAAGGAGCAGCAGAAGGAGACGTCGGGGGAGGTGGCGGACCGCGTAGCCGTGGATCCGAGGCTGGCGGTGTTCCGAACGCCCACCGGGACGCGTGAGGTGCGTGAGGCGAGGCTGACCTCCGACATCCGCGACGAACGCGTCTCCGTGGCGACTTCCGGCACCCCTTCCGCTTCCGCCGCGCCCTCGCCGGGCGCCGTGGACGGCTCGGCCGCCGGTGTGCGTCCGCATCCGTCCACGCCGTCGACATCGTCGACCACGGCGGATACGGCGGACGACGTAGTCGCCGTCGACTCCCCACCCGCCCCTCCTACGCCACCGGTCACTTCCGCCTCGCGGGTGACGGCCTCCCAGGGTGCGAAAACGGAACCGAATCGTGATGGAGCGGCTGAGGTCGATGAGGCGGATGTGACCTCTGAGGCCGACGGTGCGAGCGAGGACGCTTCGGTGACCGCGCCCGCCGCCACCCCGGTGGCCGAAACCGGTGCACGAACGGGCCGCCCCCACCCGGATGAAACCGCCGCCTCCGACGCGGAGCCGGAAGAGGACCGCGCCGACGCGGCAGACGACGCCGAGCCGAAGCCCGCGGCTGAGGACGCGAAGCCGGATTCCGCGCCCGAGGACGAGGGGCCGAAGTCCGCTCCCAAGGCGGCGGACTCGACGTCCGCGCCCAAGGACGGGGATTCCAAGGCGGAGCCCAAGGAGGCCGTTCCCGAGGACGCGGCGCCCAAGAACGGTGCATCCAAGGATGAGGCGCCCAGGGACGCGGCGCCCAAGGACGCGGAACCTGAGGACGCCCAGGCGAAGCCCGGTGCCGAAGCGCAGGCCCGGTTCAAGGACGTGCCCACCACCACGCTGAAGGTGCGCACCGACCTTCCCCGGTCGGCCCCGCCCAAGGATCTGCCCACGACGCCGCTGAAGGCCGGGGCCTTCTCCGGCGCGCCCAAGGACGCGGAGCCGAAGTCCACGCCCAAGGACGCGGAGCCGAAGTCCGTCGCCAAGGTGGCGGAGCCCAAGGCCCCGCCCAAGGAGGCGGGTGAGCCCGACGCCAAGGGCGGGCCCCTGGTGCGGCCGCTCGTGTCGGACCTGTACGCCGGGCAGAACGGCGAGGGCGGCGCGGTCGCGTTCGGCAAGCCGGGAACGCCCACCCGGGCCGTCCCGCCCGTTCCGCCCATGCCGCCGGGGAAGGCGCCGCTGCCGCCCGCCGAGGCCGGTGAGAGCGCCAAGGACGGCGACGGCCAGGCGGTGGGGCCGCAGGGCACCCGCACCATGCCGGCGCCGCCGATGCCCGACAGGGACCCGCTGAAGCTGCTCGCGGAGCTGACGAACACCCCGCCTCCGCCGCAGACGCTGCTGCGCACCATCGGCCGCCGCTTCAAGATCTGGACGCCGCTGGCCGTCCTGCTCGTGCTGGTCTTCGTCCTGGTGCAGGCGCTGCGGCCGCTGCCGTCGCCGTCGCTGGCGTCGACCACGTCCGCGACGTACCGCTTCGCCGGCACCCCGCTGACGCAGTCCATGCCGTGGCCGAGCCAGGGCCAGTCGGCCGTGGAGGTCGAGGGGCTGGGCTCGCTCGGCGTGCGCGGCGCGCAGACGCCGGTGCCGATCGCGAGCGTCACCAAGGTGATGACCGCGTTCGTCATCCTGCGCGACCACCCGATCAGCGGGAAGCAGAACGGCCCGGTGATCACCGTCGACAAGCAGGCGGCCGACGAGTCCGGCTCCACCGAGGAGTCGACGGCGCACGTCCAGGAGGGCCAGAAGTTCACCGAACGCCAGATGCTGGAGCTGCTGCTCATCCCGTCCGGCAACAACATCGCGCGCCTGCTGGCGCGTTGGGACGCCGGTACGCAGGAGGCGTTCGTCGCCAAGATGCAGCACGCGGCGGCCGAGTTCGGCATGACCCACACCACGTACACCGGCGCCAGCGGCTTCGAGTCGACGACGCAGAGCACCGCGGTGGACCAGCTCAAGCTGGCCCGGCAGGTCATGCAGAACGACGTGTTCCGGGCCGTCGTGGCCCAGCCGCACGTGGACATCCCGGGCGTCGGCACGATCTACAACAACAACAACGACCTGGTGAATCTGGGCGTCGTCGGCATCAAGACCGGATCGAGCACCCCGGCGGGCGGTGCCCTGATGTGGGCGGCGCACAAGACCGTCGACGGCAAGCAGCAGCTGATCCTGGGCGTGGTGCTGCAGCAGCGCGGCGGCGTCACCGTCAACGACAGCCTGAACGTGGCGCTCCAGCGCAGCCAGGCCCTGATCAACTCCGTCCAGGGCGGCATGACGTCGGCGACGATACTGAAGAAGGGCGAGGTCGTCGGCGAGGTCGACGACGGGCTCGGCGGCCGGACCCCGGTGGTGGCCGCGGCCGACCTGAAGGCGATCGGCTGGCCCGGCATGACCGCCGGCCTCACGCTCACCCCCCAGGGCGATGGCCTGCCGCACAACGCCAAGGCCGGCACCCAGGTGGGCACGATCGGCTTCGGCACGGGCACGGCCCGCACCACGGTGCCGGTGGTCCTGCAGACCGACCTGCACGCGCCGTCCTTCGGCAAGAAGCTGACCAGGGTGGCCTGATCATCCCCGGGCCCGCCTGGATCAGCTGATCAGGGCGGACCTGCGACCGGCCTCCGCCTCGGGCCTTTGTGCCTAGGCGGAGGCCAGTTCGCGTTCCAGGGGCGTACGGAACCGCGGCGTGATCCGTACGCCGCCGAGCCGGGCGGTCAGTTCGGCCGCCGCGCGGTCCACCGCCGCGGCGGCCTGCTTGCCGCGGTCGGCCAACTGCCGCCAGACCACGGTCCCGTCGGCCAGCTGCCCCCAGCCGCCGACCACCTCGCCGCCCCACCACACGGTGGGCCCGACGTTGCCGGTGCGGTCGAAGAGCGCCGCGCGGTGCTCCTGGGGCAGGAACCAGTCCCGGTCCTGCCATCCCATCGGCGCCGGGTCGAGGGCCGGCAGGAGGGCGGCGGCAGGCCGTGGCGCCTCCAGCGGCCCTGCGTCGCCGGGCAGCACGTAGCCGGTGGCCGGCCCGGCGCCGGTGTCGAGGCCCACCTGCTCGGCGCCGACGGCCGCCAGCGCCTTCCTGACGGCCGTCAGCGTCCATCCGGTCCACCACTTGAGGTCGGCCTCCGTGCCGGGCCCGTAGGCGCCCAGCCACGCCCGTACGACGGCCGCCCGGGCGTCCTCCGCGGGCCGTTCCTCCAGGGGGCGTGCGGGGGCCCACCGGAACTGGCTGCTGGTCCAGGTGCCGACGGGCCTGCGCCGCTCGATCCGGTTCTCGGCGGCCATCGTGCGGATGATCCGGCTGGCCACGTTCTGCGTGGCCTCGTACGGCTTGCCGCGGGCGACGACCACCTGCTCGCGCAACTGCGGTACCAGCTTGGACAGTTCGGCACCGCTCAGCTCGCCGCGTTCGGCCAGGGCCGCCTCCACCGCCTCCTCGGCGGCGGCGAGCCACTTCTCGTCCCAGCCGCCGCCCTCGGCGAGGTGAACCAGCAGCTTCCTGCGCTCGTTGGCGGCGATGGGCCGGCCGGCGGCGGCGTACACGTCGGGCGCGACGTCGCGGGTGACGACGAACATGGTGCGGCGCATCGCCAGCATCCGCACCAGGGGCGCCTCCGGCCCGTACAGCGCCTCCTGGACGGCCTCGATGCTGCCTTCCGGCCGTGCCAGCCGTGCGTCGACCGAGAGGAACACCGTCGCGGGATCGGTGGCGTGCAGCGCCACCAGGGACCTGGTCACCTCCTCGGCGCCCGCCGCACCCCGTCCCACCAGCCGTCGCGCCGCGCGCGCGGCGCGTTCCTGTGCCGTGACCTGCCGTCGAACCGCCATCCCCCCATCCTCACACCGCCGTGCCCGGCATGGAGCGGTCATCGGGGAACGGCGTGCCGGTCCGGCTCACCCGGTCCGCCTCACCCCGCCGGGCCCGCGCGTCAAACGGTTCGCGGCGCGGGCGTCACGCGGGCAGCGGACGGAAGCCGCGCAGCCGCAGGCTGTTGCCGACGACGAAGACCGAGGAGAACGCCATCGCGGCCCCCGCGATCATCGGGTCGAGCAGCCCGGCGGCGGCCAGCGGGATCGCCGCGGTGTTGTACGCGAACGCCCAGAACAGGTTGGCCCGGATCGTGCCCAGGGTCCTGCGGGACAGCCGGATCGCGTCCGCCGCCACGGTCAGGTCCCCGCGCACCAGCGTCAGGTCGCCGGCCTCGATCGCCGCGTCCGTGCCCGTTCCCATGGCCAGGCCCAGGTCGGCCTGGGCCAGTGCCGCCGCGTCGTTGACGCCGTCGCCGACCATCGCGACCGTCCTGCCCTGCTCCTGCAGCCGCCGCACCACGGCGACCTTGTCCTCGGGCAGCACCTCGGCGTGGACGTCCTCGGCCGCGATGCCCACCTGGGCCGCGACGGTGGCCGCGACCGCCGCGTTGTCGCCGGTCAGCAGCACCGGCCGCAGCCCCAGCGCGCGCAGCCGCCGCACCGCCTCCGCGCTGGTGGGCTTGACGCGGTCGGTGACGGTCAGCACCGCACGGGCCTCGCCGTCCCACCCGACGCCGACCGCCGTCGCACCGCGCGCCTCGGCCTCGGCCCGCGCCATGGCGAGGGCGGGCGGCAGCGGCATGCCCGCGTCCTCCAGCAGCCGGCTGCGGCCGGCCAGCACCAGGTGGCCGTCGACCGTGCCGCGTACGCCGAGCCCGGGAAGGCCGGCGAAGTCCTCGGCCACGGGCGGCAGTTCGCCGACCGACTCGGCCGCCCCGGCCGCGATCGCCCGCGCCACCGGGTGCTCCGAGGCGTGTTCGAGCCCGCCGGCCAGCCGCAGCACGTCCTGGTCAGCGACCCCGTCCGCGGCGTGCACGCCGGTCAGCGCCATCGCGCCGGTGGTGACGGTTCCGGTCTTGTCGAGCACGACGGTGTCCACGGCCCGCGTGGACTCCAGCACCTCGGGCCCCTTGATGAGGATCCCCAACTGCGCGCCGCGGCCGGTGCCGACCATCAGCGCGGTCGGCGTCGCCAGGCCCAGCGCGCACGGGCAGGCGATGATGAGGACGGCAACGGCCGCCGTGAAGGCCGCCGTCGGCCCTTCCCCGAGCGCCAGCCACACCCCGAGCGTGCCGAACGCGAGGGCGATCACGGCCGGCACGAAGACCGCCGAGATGCGGTCGGCGAGCCGCTGCGCGGCCGCCTTGCCGTTCTGGGCGTCGGCCACCAGCCGTGCCATGCGGGCCAGTTGGGTGTCGCCGCCGACCTTCACGGCCTCGACGACGATCCGTCCGCCGGCGTTGACCGTGGCGCCGGTGACCGCCGACCCCGGCCCGACCTCGACCGGGACCGACTCGCCCGTCAGCATCGAGGCGTCGACCGCGGAGCCGCCCTCACGCACGATCCCGTCCGTGGCGATCTTCTCGCCGGGCCGCACCACGAAACGGTCGCCGACCAGCAACTCGGCCACCGGGACCCGGACTTCCCGCACCTGACCGTCGCTCCCCGCGCGCAGCACCGCGACGTCCCTGGCGCCCAGCTCCATCAGCGCGCGCAGCGCCGCGCCCGCCCGCCGCTTGGCCCGGGCCTCGAAGTAGCGCCCGGCGAGGATGAACGCGGTCACGCCGGCCGCGGCCTCCAGGTAGATCTGCCCGCTGCCGTCGCCGCGCGAGATCGCGAAGCTGAACGGGTGCTTCATCCCCGGCATCCCGGCGGTGCCGAAGAACAGCGCCCACAACGACCAGCCGTAGGCGGCGAGAGTGCCGACCGAGACCAGGGTGTCCATGGTCGCCGCGCCGTGCCGCGCGTTGATCCAGGCCGCGCGGTGGAAGGGCCAGGCGGCGTAGGCGACGACCGGTGAGGCCAGAGTCAGCGCCAGCCACTGCCAGTTGGTGAACTGCAGGGCCGGCACCATCGACAGCACGATCACGGGCACGGCCAGGACCACGGCGGTCGTCAACCGCTGCCGCAGCGTGACCAGTTCGGGGTCCTCCGTGGGCGGCGCGGCGCCTCCCGCGGCCGGCTGCGCGCCGCCGGCGGCTGCGGGCGGGGGAACGGGGGGCGCGGGCAGGGCGGCGGTGTAGCCGGTCGCCTCGACCGTCGCGACGAGATCGGAGACGGCGATGCCGGCCGTGTCGTCGTACGCCACCTTCGCGCGCTCGGTGGCGTAGTTGACGGTGGCGGTGACGCCGTCCATCCGGTTGAGCTTCTTCTCGATCCTGGCGGCGCAGGACGCGCACGTCATGCCGCCGATCTCCAGCTCGACCAGTTGCCGCTGCGCCGTCCCGCCGTCGTTCTCCGCTGTCGTCGCCACGTCCGTTCGCCTGCTCCCGTGAACCCTTGCTTCCCCTTGCCCGTGTGCCCGCCCGCGCCCGGGCCATCCTGGTGCGCGTGCCGGTGCCCGTACCCGTGCCGCCGTCGTCGGCGCCCGGCTCGGGGCGCCGCGGCGCGCCTGTTCAGGTCCTCAGGCGCGGCCGACCAGCTCGTAGCCCGCCTCGTCGACGGCGGCGCGGATGGCGCTGTCGTCCAGCGGCTGCTCGGAGGCGATGGTCACCAGCCCGGTCTTCGCCACGGCGGTCACCGAGGTGACACCCGGGATCGCGGTGACCTCCTTGGTGACCGCGGACTCGCAGTGACCGCAGCTCATCCCGGAAACGGTGTAGACGGCCTCGCTCATGGTGCGCTCCTCATGCGTGTGCGTACGGGGATGCCGTACGTGTGCCGGTTGCCGGGACGGTTTCCCGCCCTCTCTCGTCAGCCTATACCCCCTAGGGGTATTACGTGGAGTGCGGCCCGGTCGTTGTGGGCGCCGTCACCCGTCCGCCGCGAGCCGGTCCAGCAGCCGGGCGGCCAGCCGGAGCACCTCGCGCTCGGTCTCGTTCAGCTCCGTGTCCATGCGTGCCCGCAGCCAGGCGTCGCGGTGCTCGACGTCGCGCGCCATCGCCTCGAAACCGCTCTGGGTCAGCTCGATGCGGAACTGGCGGCCGTCGTCCGCGTCCCGTACCCGGGTCACCAGGCCGTCCTGCTCGAGCGCGGCCAGTGTCCGGGTCAGCGACTGCGGCTGCACGTGCAGGGCGGCCGCCATTGCGCCCGGGGTGCTCGGGCCCTCGCGGTACAGCTGCGCCAGGGCGCCGAGCCGGCCCGTGGGCAGCGAGTCGGGCAGCCGCTCGGCGCGCATGCGGCGACCCAGGCGGTTGACGGCGCGGCGGAGCGTGGACGCGGGGTCGGCGGGCGGGGGAGGAAACATGGCAGCCATTTTCTCAGCTCTGCGTATTATCTTGAGGTTGGTGGTTCGGAGCGGGTGAAGGGGTGACGGCGCCGAAATGACGGGTATTTCATGTGACCATCGGCATGGACTGTGATGTCGCGTGAGTCGCTAACGGATGATTGTCGTACGCATGGCGTAGGACTTGTGGGATGGGGATACAGATGATCGTCAGCCTGCGGCTGCTGGATCCCGGCGGAGTGCGGTG
>WRCZ01000150.1 GCA_009783685.1 Actinomycetes bacterium | reverse complement strand
TGCGCAGCCAGAGCTCTTCGACGTCGAACGGGTCGGCGCCCAGCAGGTGGCGGTGGCCCATCGCCTCGGCCAGCCGGCAGGTCTCGTCCACCCGGTAGGGGTGGGTGATCTCGCCGACGCCGGTCAGGCCCTGGTCGGTGTGGATCCGGACGTAGCCGAAGTCACGCCAGGCGGTGCCCAGTTGCAGGGTCTCGACCTTGCTGATCCGGCCGGCGGGGCCGGCCGGGCGGGTGGTGTTCACGGTCAGCATCAGCGGGCTCCCGCCCCGGTTCCTGCGCCGCCCATGGTGGACGCGTGCGCGAGGTCGCTGGGGCCGCCCTCGGCGAGGGTGCGCGTGACGGCCGCCTCGGTCGCCTCCAGCAGCCGGTCCACGTCGGCGTCGGTGTGCGCGTACGACAGGTGGCTGCGCTTGAGGTTGAGCGGCAGTTCGAAGACACCGTGCTCGACGAGGTGGCGGCGGTAGCCGACGAACATCGCGGTGTCGTTGGCGAGCAGGTCGTCGTAGGTGAGCGGGGCCGGGCCCGGCATGAAGTAGCTGACGAAGACCGAGCCGTAGCCGGTCACCACCGCGGGTACGCCGATCCGCCGGTAGAGCGCGGTGAGTTCGCTGCGCACCCGCGTACCGAGCCGGAACACGTGCTCGTGGACGGGCTGTTCGCGCAGCTTGCGGAGGGTGGCCAGGGCGGCCGCGACCGGCAGCGGGTGGCCGTTGTAGGTGCCGGCGAAGAACACCGGGCCGCCGGGGCGGCTGCTGAACTGCTCCATCAGGTCGGCCCGGCCGCCGAGCGCGCCGATCGGGGCGCCGTTGGCGATGGCCTTGCCGAGGGTGGTCAGGTCGGGGGTGATCCCGGAGATCGCCTGGTAGCCGCCGAGGGCGTGCCGGAAGCCGGTGATCACCTCGTCGAAGACCAGCACGCTGCCGGCCGCCGTGCACTCCTCGCGCAGGGTGCGCAGGAACTCCTCGGTGGGCAGCAGGGCGCCGACGTTGTGCGGGATGGGTTCCACGATGACCGCGGCGATGTCGGTGCCGTGCTCGGCGAACGCCTGCCGTACGGCGGCGGGGTCGTTGAAGCGCAGCACCAGGGTGGCGTCGAGGACTTCGGGCAGGATGCCGGTGGAGGTCGGGTCGTGCCGGCCGACCCGGTCCGGGGCCGAGATGACGTTGAGGCTGACCGCGTCGTGCCAACCGTGGTAGCAGCCCTGGAACTTCACCACCAGGCGGCGCCCGGTGGCGGCGCGGGCCACGCGCAGCGCGTGGAAGGTCGCCTCGCTGCCGGTGCTGGTCAGCAGCACCTGCTCGATCGAGGGGATCAGCTCGGCCAGTTGCTCGGCGAGGTCCACCTCGGCCTCGGTGACCGCGACCCCGGTGAGTCCGATCCGGCCCGAGGCGTCCGCGACCGCGGCGGCCACGTCCGGGTCGTTGTGGCCGAGCAGCGGCGGCCCGAACGCGGCGTGGTAGTCGGTGAACTCCCGGCCCTCGACGTCCCAGAAACGGGACCCCTCGGTACGGGCGATCACCAGGTCGGTGAGGCCGGGAATGCTGCGCTGCCCGCTGTTGACACCGCCCGGTATCACCCGGCGGGCCCGCTCGGCGAGCTTCATGTGGTGCTCCTCGCGTCGATGCTGTGGGTGACGGTCCCGGCCCTGCCCGGCCGGGACCGCAGGACGCCATCCGCCCGGCAAGTCGTCGCAGGATTCGTTCGCTGTGCTGAAGGAACGATTTTCAAGAACGCATTTTCAAGAACACTGTTCTGCATATCCGAACAGTGGCTGATCTTAGATCCGGCTTCACGCTCGGTCAAGGGGGTTCCGGTGGTAAACTGTTTCGCTATGCAGAACAGTGTTGAGCGCGGGCTCGGTGACGAGCGGAACCGCACATCGGGGGCGGAGCCGAAGTACCTGGTGAAGACCGTGGCGCGCGCCGCGGAACTACTGGAGGTGCTGGCCGCCGGAGGCCCCGGAGCGGGACTCAGCGTGACCGAGGTCGCCCAGCGCAGCGGCGTCTCGAAGAGCGCCGCGTTCGGCCTGCTGCAGACGCTGCGGCACTACGGGCTGGTGGCCGACGAGGGCGAGGGCATGAACCGCCGCTACCGGCTGGGGATGTCACTGGCCCGGCTCGGCGACCGGGCCCAGGCGCAGGTCTCGCTGCGGGACGTGGCCCGGCCGCTGCTGCGCGAGCTGACCGCCGCCACCGGCATGGCCTCGCGGGTCGCGGTGCCGCAGGACGGACAGGCAGTGATCCTCGACCAGGTCGACGCCGGCGGCGGCCTGCGGCTGGACCTGCGGATGGGCGCCCGCGAGCTGCCGCACTGCACCGGGATCGGCAAGGCCCTGCTCGCCGCGATGCCGGAGGAGGAGGCCAGGGAAATCGTCGCCCGCACCGGGCTGCCCCGCCGCACCTCCCGCACCATCACCGACGAGGCGACCCTCTTCTCCCACCTGGCCGACGTCCGCGCCACCGGCTACGCGCTGGACGACGAGGAGGACGCGGACGGGATCTTCTGCATCGGCAGCGTGGTCCGCGACCACCGGGACCGGTGCGTCGGCGCGATCAGCATCACCGGCCTCAAGCTCGATCTGTCCGGCTGGCGGTTCCGTGAACTCGGCCTCCAGGTAAGGGACTTCGCCGACCGGATCAGCCAGAGCCTGGGGCACGGCAACGCCGGGGCGACGCCCGAGAGCCGCACGACGGCCACCGCCGGGTCTTGACCGATTCACCGGCAGGGGCATAACGTCTCGCCCCGTCGGACGGTGCCGCGCTTACACCCTGCCCCTGGTCTGCGCTTTTACCGCACCGGTCCGCACCGCCATCCGCATGTCCGGCAAGCGTCACGGGATTCGTCCTCACCCCCAGGCCCATCGAAGGCTGAGGCACACCGTGAACGTTTCCCCTGGCCCCGTGCCGGGTTCCACCACCCACCAGAGCCCCGGGTCGAGACCCGAGCCGATTCCCGGTCCCAGCACTCCTGACACCTCCCGCCGCAAGCTGCTGCGGGCCGGCGGCATCGGCGGCCTGCTGCTCGCCGCCTCCACCACGGCGGTCGCCGCCGCGGCGGGCACCGCGTCCGCCACCGGATCCGGTGCCGCGACCCCGCCCGGCCAGGCCGCCCCGCCGATCACCGTCGACACCGTCGCCCGGCTGCTCGCGCTCGACCCCAGGCCGCTCGCGAACGGCACGGTCGCGCTCGTCTCCGGCTACCGCGCGGCCGGTGACGGCGGCGGCCAGGTGGCGCGCTGGGACGCCGCCTCCACCGCCGCGCCCAACGGCGGCACCGTGCTGCGCCCGACCGGCACCACCGGTCAGGGCCGCTGGCTGACGGTCCACGACGGCCTGCTGGACTTCCGCCAGTTCGGCGTCCTCGACGCCTCCACCCCGGCCGACGCCGCGCTGGACGCCATGGTCGGCGACCCCTCGGTGCACCGGATCGAGGCGCACACCGACCTGAACTTCACCAAGCGCCACACCTTCTCCCGCTCCCGCATCGAGCTGGACTTCGGCGGCAACAAGGTCACCACCGAGGGGATCGAGCCGAACTCCTACAACAACCCGTTCGGCGCGGTGCTGTACTTCCTCGGGAAGGTCACCGGCACCACCGTCACCTCCCGGCTGTCCGCCCCGATGCCCGACCTCGCCGACATCTTCGAGGTGCCGTCGAGCGCGTCCTTCACCGTCGGGCAGTGGTGGAGCGTGGAGATCGACGCGGCGCCCGGCACCGGGCTGTACGAGAAGGAGGTGCAGAAGCTCGTCCAGGTCACCGAGATCGTGGACGGCACGCACATCCGGGTCAACTACAAGATCGGCTGGGACCTGGCCGCCGGACGCACCTTCACCTGGACCCGCGTCGAGCCGGTCGAACGCGCCCATGTGCGCAACATGGTCTTCGAGGGCGTGCCCGGCGTCGCGGACAACGACACCGTCACCGGCTCGCACCCGATCGCGTACGAGTACGCCGTCTCCTGCGACGTCTCCGGCATCGACGCCACCGGCACCTTCTGGCCGGTCGTGATGCGCCGCTGGTGCACCTACTTCCGCACCTCCGAGTGCCAGTTGAAGAACCCCGCCTCGGTCACGTACGGCGGCGCCGGCTACCTCACCCAGCAGATCTACTGCCTGTACGGCCACGTCGAGGACTGCCACGTCGCCAACGCCCGGCACCTCAACGACTGGACGGCCTCCGCCTACGGCTACGTCACCAACTGCCACGGCGACGGCGACGACCAGGGCCCCTTCGTCACCCACGGCCAGTTCGAGCACGACCTCACCTACACCGGCAACTCCGGCCTGATGACGTTCGCCAACTCGGGTGCGGCCTGGGGCGGCGCGGCCAAGCGGGTCACCGTCCGCAGGCACGCCTGCTCCTGGTTCGTGGCCAGGACCAACGTCATCGACCTGACGCTGGAGGACATGCTGGTCATCGGCAACGCCCAGCCCAACTCCGGGATGATCTGGGTGAACTCCGACGGCGCCCAGCTCCGCGGCTGCGTCGCCTCCGGCCCGCTGGTGGTCTCCCAGTCCTCCAACCGGTCGAAGCGGCCCACGGTGATCGCCGACTCGGCCTTCACCCAGGGCAAGGCGTCCGAGATCACCGCGGCCACCGTCAGCTCCGACCTGCACCTGCTGCGGGTCACCCTCAAGGGCCTGGACGGCGCGCAGTTCAACGGCACCGGCGCCCTCGTCCTCGACCACTGCACCTTCACCGGAGCCTCGGCGGACGCCGACCCCAGCGTCGTCGCGCACGCCGACACCGCGGTGCACGGCGGCACCTTCGCCGACACCGGCCTGGTGCTGAAGTCCGCCAAGGACCAGCGGCTGTGGATCGACGGCGGCGCCCGCTTCGGCGGCACCAACAGCGCGGCGGCCTTCCTCGCCCGCAGCGGCGCCGACCGCACCGTGAGCTGGCAGCTCGACGGCATCGACTCCCGCGCCGGGAACGCCGGGACCGCGCACCTGCTGATCACCGACGGCGTCAACCGCTACCGCGCGGGCGGCTCGGCCTTCGCCGGCGGCCGCCTCGAACTCGCCCCGGCCGCCTTCACCGGGGACAGCCACCTGCTGCACACCGGCTGCACCGAGGACGGCGTGACCCGCACCACGATGCCCACCGAGGGCGACCGGGTGCGGCACACCGCGGGGAACCTGCTGCTCTGAGCCCCGCAGGCCGGACCCGCCACGCCGGTCCCACCCGGCGCGGCCGGCCCGGCCGCCGCCCGGACCACCGATCCGCGATTCCCTCGCCCGCCCCGGGCACCGCACGCCCCGCTCCAGTCCCGCCGGCCCTTCGCGCCCACCGTGAAAGAGAGACCATGGCCACCGAACAGACCAGTACCGGAGGCACCCCGATCGAGGGGCGCCCGGTGCGGATCGCCCTCGTGGGCGCCGGCAACCGCGGGCTGACCTACGCCGCCTGGATCCGCGACCACCCCGAGCGCGCCCGGCTCGTCGCCGTCGCCGACCCCCGGCCGGAGGCGCGCGCTTCCGTGCCGTCGGCGACCGGGTACGGCGACTGGCGGGAACTGCTCGCGGCGACCGAGGCGAACGGCGGGCCGCTGGCCGACGGCGTGATCGTGGCCACCCAGGACCGCGCGCACGCGGAACCGGTGCTGGCCCTGGCTCGGGCCGGGTACGCGGTGATGACCGAGAAGCCGCTGGCCCCCACCGAGGCCGAGTGCCGCGCCATCGTCGAGGGCGTCGAGGCGGCCGGAGTGCCGTTCGCCGTCTGCCACGTGATGCGCTACACCCCCTACACCGACCTGGTGAAGAGCGTGGTGGACAGCGGCGTCCTCGGCACCGTCACCGGGCTCGACCACCTGGAGCCGGTCGGCTGGTGGCACTACGCGCACAGCTACGTCCGCGGCCCGTGGCGCCGCGAGGACGCCTCCTCGCCGATGATCCTCGCCAAGTCCAGCCACGACCTGGACTGGATCGCGTACGTCACCGGCCGCAGGATCGAGACCGTGGCGAGCTTCGGCTCGCTCACCCACTTCCGCCCGGAGAACGCCCCGGCGGGCGCCTCGGACAACTGCCTGGACTGCCCGGTCGAGCCGAGTTGCCCGTACTCCGCGCCCAAGCTCTACCACCCGGCGCTGCGCACCACCGGCGGCGCCTGGCCGATCGACCACGTCACCGCGCACGCCACGGGCCCGGAGGACCTGGAGGTCCTCGACGAGGCGCTGCGCACCGGCCCGTACGGGCGGTGCGTGTACCGCGCGGACAACGACGTGGTCGACAACCAGGTGGTCGCCATGCGACTGTCCGGCGGCGCCACGGCGGTCTTCACCCTGACCGCCTTCACCGAGCAGACCCACCGCCAGACCCGGATCTTCGGCAGCCACGGCTGGCTGCGCGGGGACGGCGAGCGGGTCGTGGTGCACGACTTCCGCGACGACACCACCCAGGTGCACGACGTCGGCACGAGCGGCTCCAACGCCGCCGACGGGCACGGCGGCGGCGACCGGGTGCTCGTCGAGTCCTTCGTCACCGCGCTCGCCACCGGCGACCGCTCCCACATCCGCTCCGGGCCGGTCGAGTCCCTCGGCAGCCACCTTGCCGCCTTCGCCGCCGAACGCTCCCGGCACGCCGGAACGGTCGAGACCGTGCCGCCTCGCTGACCCGTACTCCCACCACCGCTATGCTCCACGCCACGAAAGTGAGAACCACCGTGAGACGCCGTAACATCGCCGCCCTCGCCGTCGTCACCGCCCTCGCCGCCACCGCCGTTGCCGGCTGCGGTTCCGGCACCGGTTCCGGATCCAGCTCGAAGAAGACGATCAACACCTGGGTCTACCCGGTGATCAACGACCCGAAGGCCAATGCCGCCTACTGGGACGGCCTGGTCAAGGGGTTCGAGAAGGAGAACCCCGGGGTGACCGTCAAGGTCTCCACCTACCCGTGGGCCAACCGGGACACCGCCCTGGCCACCGCGATCGCCGCGGGCAAGGGCCCCGACGTGGCGTACCTGATCCCCGACCAGCTCTCCGCCTACCAGCGCAACCTGATCCCGGCGGACCAGTGGATGCCGGCCGCGGACAAGGCGGCCTACCGCCCGGCCGCGCTGAAGGCGGTCACCGTGGACGGCCAGGCGCTCGCCGCCCCGGTGCTGATGTCCAGCTACCCGCTGCTGTGCGACAAGAAGGTCTTCGACGCGATCGGCGAGACCGCCTACCCCACGACGTGGGACCAACTCGCCGCGCTCGCCCCGAAGCTGAAGGCCAAGGGCTTCTACGCGACCAGCTACAGCGGTGACACCACCGCCACCCTCAACATGACCTTCTACCCGCTGCTGTGGCAGGCCGGCGGCGACGTCTTCTCCGCCGACGGCAAGAAGGCCGCGTTCAACAGTGACGCCGGCGTCAAGGCGCTCACCTGGCTCAAGACCTTCGTGGACAACGGCTGGACGCCCAAGGACCTGGTCACCACCACCCCGCAGATCGAGCAGACCGACCTCGCCAAGAACAAGGTCGCCTGCACCTGGCAGAACACCGCGGCCGAGGTCGAGCCGTTCTGGGGCAAGGACAACATCGAGGTCGGCCCGGCGCTGGGCAGCACCAAGTCCGTGGCGTACGGCACCGTCGGCACCCTCGCGGTCTTCAAGGGCGCCAACGACAAGCTCGCCGGAAAGTGGATCTCGTACGTGGCGCAGCCGAAGAACACCGCGGGCCTGCAGACGCCGGGCGGGTACTTCTCGCCGCGCACCGACGCCGCCCCGCTCTACCCCGGCGACGCGCTCCAGGAGGCCACCGAGAAGGTGCTGAGCAGCACCGACGTCGGCCCGCTCAACAAGTCGGCGCGCGACGTGATGGGCCTGCTCGCCCCGCAGATCCAGGCCGCGCTGCTCGGCAAGACCACCCCGAAGAAGGCGCTCGACGACGCGGCCCAGGCCGCCGACCAGCTCATCGCCCGCAAGCGCTGACCGTCCCCACGCCGCGGGCCGCTCGCCGCAGCCGAGCGGCCGCCCGGCGCACCCCGTCCGCCCCCATCCCGCCGCCGAGGTCCGGCAGCACCCGTCGCTCCCCGAAGGAGGTCCCGTGGCCGCAGTCGCGGAACGTACCACCCGCCCGCAGAAGAAACGACGCGGACCGCACGAACGCCGGGAGGCCAGGATCGGGCTGCTGTTCGTGCTGCCCTGCTTCCTGCTCTTCCTGGCCTTCCGCTTCGGGCCGGGCATCGCCGGGCTGGTGCTCGGCTTCACCGACTACACCATCGGCGACACCACCCACTTCACCGGGCTGCAGAACTTCCAGCGGATGATGCACGACCCGCTGTTCTGGTCCTCGCTGCGAGTCACCGTCGTCTACAGCGTACTGGCGGTGCCGTTCACCATCCTCGCCTCGCTGGGGCTCGCGCTGCTCACCCGGCGGGCCTTCCGCGGCTCCCGGCTCTTCCGGTCGATCTTCTTCCTCCCCGTGGTCACCAGCCTCATCCTGGCGTCCACGGTCTTCATCTGGATCTTCTCCACCAAAGGCCCGTGGTCGGACCTGATGGGACTGCTCGGGCTGCCCGAGCAGTCCTGGCTCACCGACTCCGCCCTGGTGCTGCCGGCCATCGCGCTGGTCGGCATCTGGTCGCGCTGCGGCTACGGCATGCTGATCCTGCTCGCCCGGCTCCAGGACGTGCCAAGGGAGTTGGAGGAGGCCGCGCTGATGGACGGCGCGGGTCCGTTCCAGCGGTTCCGCTACATCGTCGCCCCGCAGCTCAAGCCGGCCTTCTTCTTCCTCGCGGTGATCGAGACCACCAACAGCTTCCAGATCTTCGACGCCATCTACGTGATGACCGGCGGCGGCCCGGCCAACGCCAGCTACAGCCTCGTGTACCAGCTCTACGACGCCGGCTTCAAGTACAGCGACCTCGGCTACGCCAGCGCGCTCGGCTGCGTGCTGTTCGTGATGACCGTGGTCGTGGCGCTCGTGCAGCGCATGGTGCTCGGAAAGGAGAAGTGACCATGGCGAACGTGACCGCCGAGGCCGCCGACACCACCCAGGCCGCCGGGACGGGCGCGGCCGGCGCCGCCGCCCGGCCGCACCGCACGCGGCGCGCCGACCGGACCCGCGAACGCGACACCGTGCCCAGGGCGTTGCGGCCCGGCCGCGGCGGGCAGGTGCTGCGCGGAGTGCTGCTCGCGGTGGCGTCCGTGGTGACCGTGTTCCCCTTCTACGCGATGCTGGTGCTGTCGCTGAAACCCGGTGCCGCCGTCTCGCTCCCGGGCAGCCTGCTGCCCTGGCACCTGAGCGGGTCCTCCTACAGCGCCGTGCTCGACGCCCAGGACGTGCCGCGCTGGCTGTTCAACACCCTGGTCTACTCGCTGGTCTCGGTGGTCGGGGTGCTGGTGCTGGCCGCGCTCGCCGGGTACGCCTTCGCGAAGAAGCGGTTCCGCGGCAGGGAGGCCATGTTCTGGTCCTTCCTGTCCATGGTCATGGTCCCGTACCACGTCACCATGATCCCGACCTTCATCATGATGGCGAAGCTCGGCGGCGTGGACACCTACTGGGGCCTGATCATCCCGACCCTCGCCAACGCCCAGGCGGTGTTCCTGATGCGGCAGTTCATCAAGGACCTGCCGGACGAGATGTTCGAGGCGGCCCGGCTGGACGGGTGCAGCGAGCTGCGGATCTTCGTCAGCATCGTGCTGCCGCTGCTCAAGCCGATCCTCGCCACCCTCGGCACCTTCGTCTTCCTGTGGCACTGGAACGACTTCCTGTGGCCGCTGATCATGGGCCAGAGCAGCAGCATGCGCACCCTCACCGTCGGCATCGCGTCGCTGCAACAGCAGCAGGTGCCGCTCAGCCAGGTGCTCGCCGGATCGGTGATCGCCTTCGTCCCCATCTTCGCCGCCTACCTGGCCGGCCAGCGGTACTTCACCGAGGGCGTCACCGGTTCGGCCGTCAAAGGATGACCACGCACATGCCCGACACCTCCACGTCCGCCCCCGCGTCCCCTGCCGCCCCTCCGTCGCCTTCCGCGGCTGCGGCGCCCGTGCCCGCCGTGCGCCCCGGCCTCGCGGACTTCCCCGACGGCGAGCGGCAGCTCGAGGAGCTGCTCGCCACTCCCTCCCCCGCCCTGGTGGCCGACGCCGCCCGGCTCGACGGCGACCTGGTCGTGCTCGGCGCGGGCGGCAAGATGGGCCCCAGCCTGTGCCGGCTCGCCCGCCGGGCGCTGGACGCGGCCGGCCGCGGTGACCTCGCCGTCCACGCCGTCTCCCGCTGGTCCGACCGGGCCGCGGCCGACGCCCTCGCCGCCGAGGGCGTGCACCCGGTCGCCTTCGACCTGCTCGGCGGCGACCCGGCGGACCTGCCCGACGCGGGCAACGCGGTGTTCATGGTCGGCGCGAAGTTCGGCTCCGCGGGCAACCCCGCCCACGCCTGGGCGGTCAACGCCGCGCTGCCGGACCGGATCGCCCGCCGCTACCGGGACGCGCGGATCTCCGCCTTCTCCACCGGCAACGTCTACCCCCTGGTCGACACCGCCTCGGCGGGCTCCGCCGAGACCGACCCGGTCGGCCCGGTCGGCGAGTACGCCATGTCCTGCCTCGGCCGCGAACGGGTCTTCGGCTACCACGCCGCCGAGCACGGCACCCGCGTCGCGCTGCTCCGCCTCAACTACGCGATCGACCTGCGCTACGGGGTGCTCGCCGACATCGCCTCGGCCGTGCACGCCGGCGAGCCGGTGGACGTCACCACCGGCCACGCCAACGTGGTCTGGCAGGGGTACGCCAACGAGGTCGCGCTGCGCGCGCTGCTGCACGCCGACTCCGACGCCTTCACCCTCAACCTGACCGGGCCGGAGACCGCGTCCGTCAGACGGCTGGTGGACCTGTTCGCCGCGGAGTTCGGGCATGACGGCGCAGCGACACGCGCCGAACTCGCCTCCAGGCAGGCCAGTTTGACGACAGGTCAGGAATCAGGCACGGCACTGCTGTCCGACGCGGGCCGCTGCCACGCCCTGTTCGGCTATCCGCCGGTGCCGTTGCGCACGCTCGTCGGCTGGCAGGCCGAGTGGATCCGGCGCGGTCTGCCGCTGTCCGGCCGGCCGACCAAGTTCCACGTCCGCGACGGAAGGTTCTGACCCGCTGTGTCCACCCCCAACCACCGCCCCACCGCGCCCGCCGGACCCGCCCCCGACGGCGCCGGCGGCGCGCCGGGCGAGGCGAGCGCGCTCGACCTGCTCGCCGCAGGAACCGTCATACCCGCCCACCCGCTCGCGCTGGACGCCGAGCGCCGCCTGGACGAGCGGCACCAGCGGGCGCTGACCCGCTACTACCTGGCCTCGGGCGCCGGCGGGATCGCCGTCGGCGTGCACACCACCCAGTTCGAGATCAGGGACTCCGCCGTCGGGCTGCTGCGCCCGGTCCTCGAACTCGCCGCCGAGACCGCGGACAAGGAGGCCGGCCGGCCCGTGGTGAAGATCGCTG
>WRCZ01000149.1 GCA_009783685.1 Actinomycetes bacterium | reverse complement strand
CTCGACGCGCACCTGGACCGCGTCCGTACCGCCTACCGGGCCCGCCGCGACGCGCTGCTCGACGGCCTGCCCGCGGCACTGCCGGACGGCAGTGGCTGGAACCGCCCCGAGGGCGGCATGTTCCTGTGGGTGCGCCTGCCCGGCGGCCACGACGCGACCGAGGTGCTGCACCGGGCGATCGCCCACGACGTCGCCTACGTCCCCGGAGCGCCCTTCTTCGCCTCGACCCCCGACCCGGCGGCGCTGCGCATGTCCTTCACCACGCACACCCCTCAGGAGATCGGCGAGGGACTGGCGCGCCTGGCCAAGGCGTTCGGCTGATCCGGCACCGACTTCCCTAGCCGGCACCCGCGTTCCCACCGCGGCGCCGTCGTGCCCCCGTGCCGTCGCGCGCCGCTCCTGGGCCACCTCCTTCCTCGGCCGTGCGGGATCCCGCATCCCGAACGGCAGTTGCCCGTGATGCATTCAGGCACGCGTGCGCGCACCCGGACGTCCAGCGAAGTGCCCGCTCATGGTGGGTTCGCGATCACGGTCATCACAATGCCAAGGTGAGTAAAGAGGACGCAAAATCGTTCGGCCGTCTGATCTCGGTTCAGACTCTTGAACAGATGGACTCTTGACCGGCACCCTGGACCAGGGTTCAATCCCCGGAAGTCCCCACTCCCGCACGGGGGCGACCGCCCGACGGAGCGTCACAGCGAAGTGCGCTCTCGTTCACAAGGCGGACCCCCTGGAGGGGACATGAATGGTCTCGACTGGACGGTGCTCATCGCGTACTTCGGCGTGATGGTGGCGATCGGGTTCTGGTCACACAAGCGCGTCGACACCGTCGGCGACTACTTCACCGCCGGCGGCAGGATGCCGTGGTGGCTGTCCGGCATCTCGCACCACATGTCGGGCTACAGCGCGGTGCTGTTCACCGGTTACGCGGGCATCTCCTACAAGTACGGCGTCACCTCGTACTTCACCTGGGCGTTCCCGATCGCCATCGGAGTGGCCCTGGGCGCCAAGCTGTTCGCGCCTCGGCTGAACCGCATGCGGTCCCGGCTGAACGTGGCCTCGCCGCTGGAATACCTCAAGGAGCGCTACAACCTGCCGACCCAGCAGGCGCTTGCGTGGTCCGGCGTGCTGCTGAAGATCGTCGACGTGGGCGCCAAGTGGGCCGCCATCGCGACCCTGTTGTCGGTGTTCACCGGGGTCACCATCACCCAGGGCATCGTCATCACCGGCGCGATCACCGCGGTGTACTGCACCGTCGGCGGCCTGTGGGCCGACGCGCTCACCGAACTCGGCCAGTTCGTCATCCAGTTGGTGGCAGGACTGGCCATGCTGGTCGCCGCGCTGGCCAAGCTCAACGGCATCAGCACCTTCTGGAACGTCTGGGACGAGCCGGCGCTGCACCACCACAACCACCCGACGGCCGGCCCCTACACGACCGTCTTCCTGCTGGCGTACCTGTTCATCAAGACCTTCGAGTACAACGGCGGCATGTGGAACCAGGCCCAGCGCTACATGGCGACGGGCTCGGCCAAGGAGGCGCAGCGCAGCGCGACCCTGTCGGCGGTGCTCTGGTTCATCTGGCCGCTGGTGCTGTTCTTCCCGATGTGGATCTCGCCGCTGCTGGTCCAGGCGAAGAAGCCCGACGCCTCCGACTCGTACGCGCTGCTGTCCGAACAGCTGCTGCCGCACGGCCTGCTGGGCCTGGTCGTGGTCGGCTTCTTCTCGCACACCATGGCCATGTGCTCCTCGGACGCCAACGCGATCGCCGCCGTCGTCACCCGCGACATCGCGCCCGCGGTGTCGCGCACCGCCCGCGCCTGGACCACCAGGGTCGGCCTGATCGCCGCGCGGGCCTGCACGCTGCTGTTCCTGGGCCTGTCCATGGCGGTCGCCACCCAGGTCAACTCGCCGACGTTCAAGGACATCATCACCGTCGTCATCAAGTGGGTGGCCGGACTCGTCGGCCCGATCGCCATCCCGTTCCTGCTGGGCCTGATGGTGCGGTTCCGCCGGTCCGGGCCGACCGCGGCGCTGGTCAGCTGGGCGATGGGCCTGCTCGCGTTCTACCTCGTCAACTACCCGATCAACGACGCGGTGTCCGGCGGCGTGAACCTGGAGTACCAGATCTCGATACCGGTCGCGATCTCGCTCGTCCTCTACATCGTCATCGGCTACATCAAGCCCGAGGACACCCCGGAGCGCGACGCGCTGATCGCGAAGATCAACAACGACGGTCCGGGCGCGGGGAGCGTCTCGCTGCCCGAGCCGGCCGGGGCGGGCGACTCCGTGCTGGGGTCGACCAAGGTCGGCGACTGAACCACCGGTGAGCCGCCGGTCGTCCACCGGCGGGTCACCGGCCGGTGGCCCGTCCACCGCCGCAAGGCCGGCGCCGCCCTCCTTCCTCGGGGCGGCGTCGGCGCGTCAGGGCCGCTGCCGCGGTTCCGGCGGCCGCGCCGCCCGTACGGCGGTTCCGCGGGCGGTCCGGCCGTCGTACAGGCGGCCATGGGCCATGCGGCCGCGCCCGGCGCTCAGGACGCCGGGTAGCGGTCGAGCCAGGCGGGGCTCGCGCCGGAGGGGCCGTGCAGCGCGGGGGCCTGCGTCATCTCCATCGCGAAGTCGTCGGCCAGTTGCAGGAGCGTCGCCCGCCCCTCCAGTTCGGCGATCCAGGCCGGCGGCAGCGCCGTCTCGCCGTGCTGCACGCCCAGCAGGTTGCCGCAGATCGAACCGGTGGAGTCACTGTCGCCGGAGTGGTTGACGGCCAGCAGCAGGCCGTGCCGCACGTCCTCGGCGACCAGCGCGCAGTACACGCCCATCGCAAGCGCCTCCTCCGCCGTCCAGCCCTCGCCGAGCGCCTCCACCCGCTGCGGCGACGGCAGGCCCTGCCGGACGGCGCCCAGGGCGCTCTGCAGCGCGTCGGTGGTCTCCTGGTGGCCGGGGCGCGCGCCGAGCAGCGCCAGCGCGTGCTGCACCGAGCCGTCCAGTGCCTCCCCGCGGGCCAGGCCGTGCACGATGACGGCGAACGCGCCGGCCGCCAACTGCCCGGTGGGGTGGCCGTGGGTCTGCGCCGCGCACTCCACCGCCAGCTGGAACACCAGTTGCGGCTCCCAGCCGACCAGCAGCCCGAACGGCGCCGAACGCATCACGGTGCCGCAGCCCTTGGAGCCGGGGTTCTTCGGCGCCTCCAGGGTGCCCATGGTGTCGTCGGCCAGGCCGCTCAGGCACGCGCCGCCGGGCGCTCGCCGCGCGTAGAGCCACTCCTCGCGGGCCAGCCAGCCGCTGTCCTTGCGGCGCTCGTCCGGGCCCCACTCGTTCTGCGTGGCCGCCCAGCGCAGGTACGCGCGGTGCACGTCGGTCGGCGGGTGCCAGGCCCCGGTGTCCCGGCGCACCTGGGCCCTGATCAGGCCCTCCACGGTGAACATGGTCATCTGCGTGTCGTCGGTGATCGCACCGCGCCGCCCGTAGGCGGGCACGTAGTCGGTGACACCGTCAGGACCGTGGGCGGCCTGGACGGCCTCCAGCGACTCGAACTCCACGCCCGCTCCCAGGGCGTCGCCGATCGCGCCGCCGAGCAGGCACCCACGGACGCGGCTGCGGAAGTCCTGCTGCTGCGCCCGTCCCCAGACAGCCGTCAAAGCGGTCTCCTCCGATCATCCCCCGATCCGAATCCGTTCTGGGCCAGCACGATATCCGACGCGGCGCGTGGCGGAAGGGCCTCCTGGAGGCAGGGGGGTCAGGCGGTGCATTGGCTGTGCGTTGTCCGTGAAAGCGCTGATCGCGGCGATGGCGGGCGGAATGCCCCAGGGCCGCGGAGGGGTCCGCGAGGGCCCTCCGCGGACGCCCGGGAGCGGACCGCGGTGCCGCCCCTGCGGCGGGAGGCGAACCGGTCCGGGACGGGGTGGGCCGGGGCGGGCGGTCCCGAGCCGGGGCGTGCGGGGGGGCGGACCGGGGCGTGCGGGTGCCGGACCGGGGCGTGCGGTCCCGGCCCGGCACCTGTCCGCACGCCTGACGCCCAGCGGTCAGGGGGCGGTGGAGAAGACGCCCACGGCGTTGGCGACCGCGCGCTCGGCGCCGCCCGTGGGGTGGTTGCGCACCACCGAGGCCGGGTCGGCGGGGCCGCGGGTGACCAGCGTCGTCGATCCGCCGCCGTCCAGGTTGACCGCGTCGTCGGCACCCAGTTCCCGCATCACCGCGGACAGCTCGGCGATCGTCAGGCCGGCGCCGGACTCCGCGCTGCCGTCCAGGGCCATCAGGTACAGCGTCCGCCCGCCGTCGCCGAAGCCGGCGGCGGTCCGGGTGGCCGCGACCTTGGCGTCCAGCCCGGCCAGCGGCTGCCCGTCCCGCAGGATCGGGAAGCCGCCGACCGCGAACGTGTACGGGACGTGGGTCGCGGTGGGCGCGAGGTGCGCGGCGATCCGCACCCGGTCGCCGACGTGCAGCGTGCGCAGGGTGTCGGCGCCCGCGTCGCGGCCGAGCAGCACGGTGGTGTCCGGGGCGATGGACCCGGATCCGGGCGCGTCCGCCACCGACGCGACCCGGCCGTGCCGCACGGCGACCTCGTAGGTGTCGGTGCTGCAGCCCGCGGCGCGCGAGGTGTCGGAGCCGCACACGGCGCGCCGGCGGGAGACCGTTCCCCAGCCGGCGGTGTAGGCGCCGATGCCGCCCTGCGGCAGGGCGTACTGGTTGTAGCCGCCCAGCTGGTACGTGCCCTGCGCGGTGCGGACCTGGCCCGCGAGGTCCAGCCGGTCCAGACGGGCCCTGCGGTCGACGCCGACGCCCAGGACGTCGTGGGTGGTCTCCCCCGGCGGCATGGCCGGTCCGAAGCGCTGGGCGTCGGGCACGGCGGCCTTCAGGTCCCGGCCCGAGCCGATCTCCGGGCCGTCGGAGGAGCCGGTGGGGTCGACGCCGGGGTGCTGGCTCTCGTCGATGTCGAAGAAGTCGCCGTTCACCGCGCCGATCGCGTGCCGGGCGTCGGCGAGTGCGGAGACCTGGCCGCGGGCCCCGACCGCGCCGGGCGTCAGCAGGTCCACCCGCACATGCGGGTCGCGGAGGTCGACGGACAGCAGGTGCCCGTGAACGGTTCCCTGGCCGGCGGCCACCGTGAACTGCCCGTACTGCACGCCCTGGGCGAGCTGCTCAACGTTCTCCAGCGGCAGCCCGCCGTCGGCTGCGGCGCCCGACGCGCCGGCGAGGGCCCCCGCCGCGACGCCCAGCGCGGCCAGCGCGGCCGCTCCCCACCGGATCCCGCTCCGCCCGATCCCGCTCCGCCCGGTTCGAACCGCTTCCCGCCGGGTCTCCGTCCCCTGCTCCCGCTTGCCGCTCCGCGTCACATCTCCCCCAAAGGGCGCCGCAACTCACTGGATTCCCAGGGGACTTCACCACCCCGCACGGGCCGCGGCAAGTACGCGGGGGAACACCGCCGTGGCCGTGCGGGAAATTTCCTCCGGGTGGCGGGCAGGACCCGGAAAATTCTGCCGGAAGATTGCCGGGCCCTCGCGGGCCGCCATTCCCGGACGGGTGCGGTCGGGACCGTGCGACGGTCCCGCACGCGCCGGGTGTGCGGGGCTTGCTCGCACCCCGGGCCCGTACGGTCACGGCCCGCGCGGACGGCCGGTAGGCGCCGCGATCCGCACCGACGCCCCGTACGGACGGTGTTCCACACCGGCCGGTCGGTGCGGTCGGGGCCGTGCGACGGTCCCGCCCGCGCCCCGTGCCCAGGGCCCGTCGCGCCCGGGGCCCGTGCGCGCAACGGCCCGCGCAGGCTGCCGGCGTGCCCCACGATCCGCGCCGACGGTCCCGTACGGACGGGGTTCGCGCCGGGCGGTCGGTACAGTCCGCGACCGTGCGACGGTCCCGCACGCGCCGGGTGCGCGGGGCTTGCTCGAACCCCAGCCCTGTGCGCGCACGGCCCGCGCGGGCTGCCCGTGGGCGCCGCGTTCCGCGCCGACGGTCCCGTACGGACGGGGTTCGCGCCGACGCTCCCGTACGAACGGGTTCCGCACCGGCCGGGCGCCGGGCCCGTACGCGCGGGGTCCTGCCCCGGTGCTCCCGGGGCCGGCGCCTGGGGTCAGTCGCCGAGTACCGGGAGCAGTTCCGGCAGGTGGCCGTCGGACGCCAGCCCGGCGTCGATCCGCTCCTGCGGGACCTGGCCGTAGAGGGTGGTGCGCTGGCGGGAGGGGCGGCCGGCGGCCTCGGCGATGGCGACCAGGTCGCGGATGGAGCGGTAGGAGCCGTAAGCGGAGCCCGCCATGCGGGAAATGGTCTCCTCCATCAGGGTGCCGCCGAGGTCGTTGGCGCCGCCGCGGAGCATCTGCGCGGCGCCGTCGGCGCCCAACTTGACCCAGCTGGTCTGGATGTTGGGGATGTGCGGGTGCAGGAGCAGGCGGGCCATCGCGGTGACCGCCCGGTTGTCGCGCACGGTGGGACCGGGCCGGGCGATGCCGGCGAGGTAGACCGGCGCGTTGGTGTGGATGAACGGAAGGGTGACGAACTCCGTGAAGCCGCCCGTGCGTTGCTGGATCTCCGCGAGCAGCCGGAGGTGGCCGAGCCAGTGGTGCGGCTGGTCCACGTGCCCGTACATCATCGTCGACGAGGAGCGGATGCCCAGCTCGTGGGCGGTGGTGACCACCTCCACCCAGGTGGCGGTGGGGAGTTTGCCCTTGGTGAGCACCCAGCGGACCTCGTCGTCGAGGATCTCGGCGGCGGTGCCGGGGATGGAGTCGAGTCCGGCCTCCTTGGCGGCGGCCAGCCAGTCGCGGATCGAAAGTCCGGTGCGCGTCGCGCCGTTGACGACCTCCATCGGCGAGAAGGCGTGCACGTGCATCCCCGGCACCCGGGCCTTGACCGCGCGGACGATGTCGAAGTACGCGGTGCCGGGCAGGTCCGGGTGGATGCCGCCCTGCATGCACACCTCGGTGGCGCCGACCTGCCACGCCTGCTCCGCGCGGTCGGCGACCTGGTCCAGCGACAGGGTGTAGGCGTCGGCGTCGGTGCGGCGCTGCGCGAAGGCGCAGAAACGGCAGCCGGTGTAGCAGACGTTGGTGAAGTTGATGTTGCGGGTGACGATGTACGTGACCTCGTCGCCGGCCACCGAGCGGCGGACGTCGTCGGCGATGCGGCACAGCGCGTCCAGGGCCGGGCCGTCGGCGTGCAGCAGGGCCAGCGCCTGGGCATCGGTGAGCGCGGTGGGGTCGTCGGCGGCGGTCGACAGCGCCTGCCGGACGTCGGCGTCGACGCGGTCGGGCACCATCCCGGGCGCGGCCTGCTCCTTGACCGCCGACCAGTCGCCGTACACCGCGTCGAAGTCGTCGCGCCGGTCACCGGTGCGGCCCTCGGTGTCGATGGTGCGGTGCAGGTCGGTGCGGCCGGAACCCGCGGCGGCGAACGCCTCGTCGGGCTCCTGCCAGGGTCGGCCGGTCACGACGGCGTCCTCGCGCGCCAGGCCCGTCGCGGGGTCGGCCAGCGCCTGCACGTGCGGGACCAGCCGGGGGTCGAGCCAGGGCTCGCCGCGCCGGACGAACTCCGGGTAGATGGTGAGGCGTTCGCGCAGCGTGAAGCCCGCTGCCGAGGTGCGGCGGGCGAGTTCGTCGATCTGCGGCCAGGGCCGCTCGGGGTTGACGTGGTCGGGGGTCAGCGGCGAGACGCCGCCCCAGTCGTCGATGCCCGCGTCGATGAAGCGGTCGTACTCGCCGTCGACGAGGTTCGGCGGCGCCTGGATGCGGGCGGCCGGGCCCAGCACCAGGCGGGCGACGGCGATGGCGGCGGCCAGTTCGTCGAGTTCCGCGTCGGGCATGCCGCGCATCGCGGTGTCCGGCTTGGCGCGGAAGTTCTGGACGATGACCTCCTGGACGCCCTGGTAGGCCCGTGCCGTGCGGCGGATGGCGAACAGGGAGTCCGCGCGCTCCTCGTGGGTCTCTCCGATGCCGATCAGGATGCCGGTGGTGAAGGGGACGTTGGAGCGTCCGGCGTCCTCCAGCACCCGCAGCCGGACCGCCGGTTCCTTGTCGGGCGAGCCGTGGTGCGGGCCGCCGGGCTCGGACCACAGGCGGGTGGCGGTGGTCTCCAGCATCATGCCCATGGACGGGGCGACGGGCTTGAGGCGCTGCAGGTCGGTCCACGACAGCACCCCGGGGTTGAGGTGCGGCAGCAGGCCGGTCTCCTCCAGGACCCGGATCGACATCGCCCGAACGTAGGCCAGGGTGTCGTCGTAGCCGTGCGCGTCGAGCCACTCGCGGGCTTCCGGCCAGCGGTCCTCGGGACGGTCGCCGAGGGTGAACAGCGCCTCCTTGCAGCCCGTTTCGGCGCCGCGGCGGGCGATGTCCAGGACCTCGTCGGGCGACAGGAACATCCCGTGGCCGGCCCGGCGCAGCTTGCCCGGCACGGTGACGAACGTGCAGTAGTGGCACTTGTCGCGGCACAGCCGGGTCAGCGGGATGAAGACCTTGCGGGAGTAGGTGATGACGCCGGGGCGTCCGGCGGCCTCCAGGCCGGCGTCCCGGACGCGGGCGGCGGTCGCCGAGAGCCGGGTCAGGTCCTCGCCGCGGGCCTGGAGCAGGACCGCGGCCTCACCGGTGTCGAGGGCGACGCCCTGCTCCGCTCTGTGCAGGGCGCGGCGCATCGCGGTTGCAGTGGGCGGCGGCGGGGACGACGGGGACGGCACGGTCATTCCACGAGGATATGCGGCTGCCGCGGGCCGTCACCGGATCGCGGGCCGGTACGACGGGATGCCGGACTGTCGGGATTATCACCCGGTCATCGGGCGAACGGGTCACCCGAACGGGAATACCCCGCCCATACCCGCTCAGGAGAGGGGGAGTTCCCGGTCACAGGTACTGCGCGTAGTCGTCGAGGGTGCGCAGCACCTCGTCGGGGCCGGCCGTCGGCAGCTGCACGATGACCTCCTCGACGCCCAGGTCGCCCAGCCGGGCCAGCTTGCCCGCGCTCGGGTGGACGGCGGTGGGCACGACGACCGGGTCCGCCGGCCCGCGGCCCGCCTCCCGCCAGGCGGAACGCAGTTGGGGCAGCGCCTCGGCCAGGCCCCCGCCGCCGATCGGCATCCAGCCGTCGGCGTAGCCCGTCACCTGGGCGAACGTCCGTGGTCCCGCCGCGCCGCCGACCAGGGTGCGGACCGTGCCGCCGGCCGGCTTGGGGTGGGCGTGGCTCGCCTGCACGGAAGCGAAGTCGCCGCTGTGGCCGGTGGGTTCCGGCGCCCACAGAGCGCGCATCACCGCCATCCGATCGCGGACGGACGCGCGGCGCCGCTCCCAGGCCACACCGTGGTCGGCGGCCTCCTCCCGGTTCCAGCCGAAGCCGACGCCCAGGGTGAAGCGGCCGCCCGACAGATGGTCGAGGGTGGCGATCTGCTTGGCGAGCACGATCGGGTCGTGCTGGGCCACCAGGGTGATGGCGGTGCCCAGTTCGAGGGTGCGGGTGACGGCCGCGGCGGCCGACAGCGCTCCGAAGGCGTCGAGGGTGCGCCCGTACTCCGGCGGCAGCGGCCCGCCGCCCGGATAGGGGGTGGCGCGGGAGACCGGGATGTGGGTGTGCTCGGGGAGGTAGAGGCCGGCGAAGCCGCGCTGCTCCAGCTCCTGGGCCAGGCGGACCGGCGTGATCGTCTCATCGGTCAGGAAGATGGTCACCGCGATGCGCACGCGTACCTCCGGAGGGTGACGACGGTTCGGCACTGATCCTGCTGCTTCCCGTACCCCGCCGCACAGGGCTCGGCCACGCGCACGTCACCTGTGCGGGTGATCCTTGATGCCATGGACCGACGAGACGTACTGAAGCTTTCCGCACTGGCGGGCGCGACGGGTGTGCTTACGCTGGCTCCTGTGGACTTCGCTGCCGCATCCGACTCCGGCTCCGGCGTCCCGGCCGGCGGCGGCACGCCGGGCGGGCCGCGCGCGGACCAGACCCGCACGGTCACCGGCCATCTGCCGACCGGTGCCGCCGACTTCGTGTACCTGCCCGTCGAGGTGCCGCGCGGCGTGCGGCAGATCGCGGTGTCGTACACCTACGACCGGCCGCAGGTGCCGCCGGGCATCCTCGGCAACGCCTGCGACATCGGCATCTTCGACCAGCGCGGCACCGACCTGGGCGGGCGCGGCTTCCGCGGCTGGTCGGGCGGCGCGCGCACCGAGTTCGCGATCAGCGCCGGGGAGGCGACGCCCGGCTACCTGGCGGGCCCCGTGGAGGCCGGCACCTGGCACGTGGTCCTCGGCCCGTACACGGTCGCCCCGCAGGGGCTGGACTACTCGGTGACGGTCACCCTCAGCTATGGCGACCCCGGTACGACGGTCGTACCGCACTACCCGCCGGACCACGCGCCCGGCCGCGGCCGCGCCTGGTACCGGGGCGACTGCCACCTGCACACCGTCTACTCCGACGGCGGCCGCACCCTGGAGCAGCTGGCGTCGCTCGCCCGCGCCGCCCGCCTGGACTTCATCAACTCCAGCGACCACAACACCAACTCCGCGCACGCCTACCTCGGCCCGCAGGCGGGCGACGATCTGCTCATCCTCACGGGCGAGGAGGTGACCACCCGAAACGGTCACTACCTGGCCATCGGTGTTGACGCCGGCGAGTGGATCGACTGGCGCTACCGGGCGCGCGACGGCGCCTTCGACCGGTTCGCGCGGCAGATCCGCCGGGCCGGCGGCATCGTGGTGGCCGCGCACCCGTACGGCATCAGCCTGGCCAGCCAGTGGAAGTTCGGCTACGACAACGTCGACGCCGTCGAGGTGTGGAACGGCGCGTGGACACCGGACGACGAGGCGACCCTGCTCACCTGGGACAACCTGCTGACCGGCGCCGCCCGCCGCGGCGACGGCCACTGGGTCCCGGCGATGGGCAACTCCGACGCGCACCGCGACCCGGACGTGGTGGGCCTGCCCCAGACCGTGGTCCTGGCCGACGGCCTCGACCGGCGGTCGCTGCAGGACGGCATCCGCGCCGGACGCTCGTGGATCGCCGAGAACGCGGACGTCCAGCTGACGCTGACCGCGACCGGCCCGCGCGGCGAGCACGCCGGCATCGGCGAGCGGCTGCCGGTCGATCCGGACGCCGAGGTGACGGTGCGGCTGGAGGTCGGCGGCGTGCCCTCGACCTCGCTGCTGCGCCTGCTGACCGACGAGGGGCAGACGTTCGGCGCGCTGCTGCCGGCGTCGGGGGTCGTCGAGTGGGTGACGACCGCGTCGGCGTCCGCCTACGTGCGCGCCGAGGTCCGGCACCCCGCGCCCGAGGGGTCCCTGCTGCCCGGCCCGGCCGCGGCGGTCACCAACCCGATCTGGCTGGGCCGCCGTTGAGCGCTGGATGACCGGATGACCGACTGAACGGCTGAACGGCTGAACGGCGGAGTGTCCGGCGCGGGACCGGCGGGACCGGCGGGACCGGCGGGGCTTCGCCGGATCGGCCCGCTCGGCCGGGGAAGCGCCCGGGGCCGCACCCGCGTCGCGCCGGGCGCCGAAGGT
>WRCZ01000148.1 GCA_009783685.1 Actinomycetes bacterium | reverse complement strand
GCGGTGGTCCGCACCTGCTCCAGGTAGTGGTGGCGGGCGTCGGTCCGCACCTGTTCGAAGAGGGGCTGCGGGAAATAGGCCAGGACCAGGGTGAGTTTGTCGTTGGTCGGCACCGCCGCGGTCCAGCTGCCGGGCGCCTCGTACAGCTCCAGGTCGGCCGGCACGCCCTCGTAGTACGCGTAGTAGGCGCAGGTCAGCCGGGGGTCCGTGACGGTGAACGGGGCGCCGGTGAGCCGGGCGACCGTGGAGCGCATCCCGTCGGCGCCGATCACCAGGTGGGCACGCTCGGTGAACGGCTGCTGCTGGCGGCGGCCCTCCACCCCGACCACCCGCCCGGTGGCGTCGCGCAGCAGTCCGGTGACCTGGCTGCGGTCGCGGACCTCCACGCCGGCGGCCGCCGCCGCGTCGGCGAGGATGCCGTCCAGCACGTGGCGCCGCGGGGCGTATCCGGCGTGCTGGCCCTCCACGCCCCGTGCGCAGCCCTCGAGATGGACATCGGCGATCTCGTAGACAACGTTCTCCAGCGGCGGGCAGCCGGTGGCGCGGACCTGGTCCAGCAGTCCCCAGCGCGCCAGGGCCGCCACGCCGGGCTGGTGGATGAGGTGGGTGGACAGGGTGTCGGTGCCCGCCGGCGCCTTGTCGAGCAGGAGCACCCGGTACCCGGCACGGGCGAGCAGCATGGCGGTGGGTGCGCCGGCGCAGCGCGCGCCCACCACGATGGCGTCGAACATGGGGCCTCACAACTGACGTCGGGACGAGGGAAGTCGCGGCGGTGCCGGTCACGCTCCGCTGCGGCCGGGCGGCGTTGCCCGGCCGCGGGTCAGCGGCTGTGTCCGAGTGCGGTGCGCAGTTCCATGCGGTCGATCTTGCCGTTGGAGTTGAGCGGGAACGCGTCGAGGACGGCGATCCTGCGGGGCAGCATGTACGGCGGAAGCCGGTCGGTCAGGCCGGCGTAGAGCCGGTCCCGGTCGCAGCCGTCGCCGGTGACGGCCGCGTGCAGTTCCGGTTCGCCGTCCTCGGTCGGCAGGGCGAGCACCACGGCGTCGCGCACTCCGGACTGCTGGCGCAACACGGCCTCGATCTCTCCCAGTTCGATGCGGTGGCCGCGGACTTTCACCTGGTGGTCGACGCGCCCGAGATGGACGAGGCCGCCGTCCTGGACCGCGACCCGGTCGCCGGTACGGTACCAGTGCCGGTCGGTGAGCCGGCCGTCGGCGAAGGGCTCCTGGTCGGGGGTGAGGAAGCGGCCGGCGTTGTTCGCCGGGTCCTGGTAGCCGGGGAAGCGCAGCGGGCCGCGGATGCACAACTCGCCGCGGTCGCCCGGTCGGCCGTCCTCGTCGAGCAGCACGAAGTCCAGGTCGCGGTGGCAACTGCCGATCGGAGCGGTGCCGTTGGGTGTGCGCGGCCAGTCCGCCGGGTCGTCCGGCAGCCGGTAGGCCGTGCAGGAGATGGTGAGTTCGGTCGGGCCGTACAGGACCTCGATCGCGCTGCCGGGCGCCGCCGCCCGCCACTCGCGGGCCGCGTCCAGCGTCAGCGGCTCGCCGCCGAAGACGCTCCAGCGCAGGGTGGGCATGCTGCCCGGGGTGAGGGTGCCGAGCCGGGAGGCGAAGGAGATCAGCGACGGCACCGAGAACCAGTGGGTCAGCCGCAGGTTGTTGATCGTCCGTACCGGCGACAGCAGTTGGCCGCGCATCGGCACCACCAGCGTGCCGCCGTCCGCCCACGCCACGAACAGGTCGTGCACCGAGCCGTCGAACGTCAGCTCGAACGTCTGCGACAGCCGGCTGCCCGGCCCGATCCCGTACCGGCCGGCGAACCGGTCGAGGTAGGCGGAGATGTTGCGGTGCAGGATCGGCACGCCCTTGGGGGTGCCGGTCGAACCCGACGTATATATGAGGTACGCCACATCGTCCGGGCCGACGTGCGGGTCGGGCAGTTCGGGGGCCGGCTCCTTGGCCAGCACCCGCAACTCCTCGGGCCCGAACCGGACCACGGGCACGCCCGGGCCGCCGTCGCCGTTGCCGCCGTCGGCGGAGGTCTCGGCGGAGGCGTCGGCCACCACCACCTCCAGCTGCGCGGCGGACGCGATGGCGCCGGTGCGCGCCACCGGGTGCTCGGGGTTGAGCGGTACGACGGTGGCGCCCAGCCGCAGCGCTGCCAGGTATCCGGCGTAGGCGGTCACCGAGCGGCCGGCCAGCAGGCCGACCCGGCGCGGCGCGGTACCGCCGGCCGACGCGACCAGGTGCGCGGCGAGCCGCTCGGCCAGGTCGCGCAACTCCCCGTAGCTGAGCCGGTCCTCGCCCACCTCCAGGGCGGTGACGTCGTAGCCGTAGGCGGCGGCGGACTGGGCGAACCGCTCGTACGCGGTCTGCGGATCGCTCATCGCGCTCCGGCCTCCAGGCCCCGGGTCCACTGGCGCAACTCGCCGACGGTGCGCAGCCGCCCGAACTCGTCCGGGTCGACCTCCTGGCTGGAGCGCTTGGCCAGCTCGACCAGGATGCGCAGCCGGGCCAGCGAGTCGATGCCGATCTCGTTGAGCGTCGAGCCGTCGTCGAAGCCGGTCCTGGCGTGCTCGCGCAGCATCCAGCCGGCCAGGTCGCCGGCGCCCGAGTCCTCCTGCTCGCCCACCCAGTAGCGCTTGGTCTGCCACGGGTAGTGGGGGAGCGGGACGTAGCGCCCGGGCTCGCCGAACACCTTCTCCCAGTCCAGCTCCTCGCCCCAGCGGTAGCGCTCGGCGAGTCCGGACAGCGGCTGGCCGCCCATGCCCGGCAGCCCGGACAGCGCGGCCGCCATCTCGTCGTGGGTGGAGCCGACGACCGCCATCCGGTGCTCGTGGTGCTGGCGGCGGGTGGCGGCGCTGAAGCAGATGTCGCGCAGCGCGTGGCGGGAGCCCTGTCCCCAGGGCCCCAGGTAGTCCGCGTACGCCTGGGCGAGGGCGGCGAGCGCCTCCGGGCTGCGCGCGGAGAGCACCAGCAGGAACGGGGAGCCTGGCTTGCCGGCGGCGGGCGCGGGCGCGGCGGCCTCGGCCTGGCGCAGCACCACATGGGCGTTGAGCGCCGACGAGCCCTGGCCGGAGACCCCGGCGACCGCCGGCCGGCCCAGCTCCGGCAGGTCGCGCAGCTCGCCCGGCACCTCCAGCGGCAGCGCCGCCCAGGGGACCCTGGGGCTGGGCGCGGACAGGTGCAGGCTCGCCGGGACCTGGTGGTGCTCCAGGCACAGCACGGCCTTGATCAGCCCGGCCAGGCCGCCGGCGGCCTCCGCGTGCCCGATGTTCGTCTTGACCGAGCCGACCAGCAGCGGCCGGTCCGCGGGCCGTTCGGCGCCCAGCACCTCGCCCAGCGCGGTCAGCTCCAGCGGGTCGAGGGAGGGGGAGCCGGAGCCGTGCGCCTCGACGTAGTCCACCTCGGACGGGTCGACGCCGGCGTCCTCGTACGCCCAGCGCAGCACCGACAACTGCCCGGCCAGGGAGGGGTTGAGCACGCTGTCGCTGGTGCGGCCGTCGTTGCCGACGGCGCTGCCCGCGATGACCGCGCGGATCCGGTCCCCGTCGGCGAGCGCGTCGTCGAGCCGCTTGAGGACGACGACCGCCACCGCGTCGCTGGGGGCGTGGCCGTCGGCCTGCGCGTCGCCGAACTTGCTGCGGCCGTCGGGGGACATGGCGCCGGCCTGGCTCATCACGACGCCCTCGTCGGGGCGCAGCGCGAGGTTCACCGCCGCGGCCACCGCCAGCGGGGTCTCGCCGACCCGCAGGCTCTGCACCGCCTGGTGCACGGCCACCAGGGCGGAGGAGCAGGCGGTGTCCACGACCACGCTGGGCCCGCGGAAGTCGAAGGTGTGCGAGAGGCGGGCGGGCAGCAGCGAGCGGAAGTTGTTCAGCTGGGCGGCGGTCGCCGACTCCAGGCCCTGGCGCAGGGCCAGTTCGAGGTAGTCCGCCCGGGCGTTGCCGACGAAGACACCGGTGCGGGAGCCGGCCAGCTGGTCGGGGCGCTGGCCGGCGTCCTCCAGCGCCTCGTAGGTGGCCATCAGCAGCAGCCGCTGCTGCGGGTCGAGTTCCGCGGCCTCGGTGGGGGACATGCCGAAGAATCCGGCGTCGAAGTCGGCGACGTGGTCGAGGTAGCCGGCGCGGCGACTGGCGATCCGCCCCGGCTTGGGTGCCGGTGAATGCAACGCGTCCACGTCGTAGCGTTCAGGCGGTGTCTCGCTCGTGGCGTCCACGCCGTTGCGCAGCAGCGCCCACAGCGCGTCGGCGCCCGAAGCGCCCGGGAGCCGGCAGGACATGCCGATCACCGCCACGGACCGCGCGTCCACATCCGACCTGATCATGGGGAACTCCTTCAGTGCTACGCCACTGTGCGTGTGTGGTGGCGGAGTTGACCTTGCCGTATGTCATCGGAGCGACTGCATGCGCCCCTACGACCTGGAGTGGTCACCGCTCCCGTCGGTCGACGGCGAGCGGGCCGCCCGGGTGGCGGCCTGAGGCCCTGGCACACGGTGGGTATCCCGGCGGGGCGCAATCGCCCGGCTGGCTGAAAACGCCCGGCCGCCGTCTCCGACGGGAGGCACACAGCTCACCCCGCACCTGCCCCACCCCACCGTGCCCTCTCTCGCTGGTACTACGGACAAATGGCACGCACGGGCCTGCGACGTCAGCCGTCTCGGTCCGCCCCCGCCGGCGAGTTCCGGAACCCGAGGTCGGGAACCCACCGGTGCGCGGTCACCGCACGATTGTCGTACGTACCCTCGCATCTGCTCGATTGTCGCTCAAGGAATGGCGGGAAGTGATCGGCCGAGGTTGAAACCTGGAACTGTGTGGACAGACTCCCAGGTTGGGCATATGCGCCTGGCCAGAGGCAGATGGAGGTTACCGGAATGGCGGGATCCGAGCACTCTGCGTGTGCGGCGCGGTCACCTCAGGCGCATGATGCGGACATTATCGAACCGGATGATCCGTCAGGCCCGGTCTTCTGATTTCATCTGATGCCATGGATCCCTTGTCCTCCGATCAGGCCCGACTCGCGGGCGAGCAGCGGAAGTTGCGACTGCAGATTCTCGGCCTCAACACCGTCGACGCGGAGGCCACGTTCGACCGCGTCGCCCGGCTGGCGGCCACCTTCACGCAGTCCCCCCTCGCCATGGTCAACTTCATCAACGACGAACGGCAGATGTTCCGCGGGATGTACGTCCCCAGTAACCCGGACGACCAGCCCGGTCCCGAGGCGGGCGGGATCGTCTTCGACCTGAGCAGCGTCGCCCGGGAGGCTCCCGGCGACTACGGGTTCTGCCCGCACGTGGTGGCGCAGGGCTCCCAGCTGGCGCTCGACGACGTGTTCGACTACCCGCGGTTCAAGGGCAACCCGCTGGTCAACGACATGGGCGTGCGCTCCTACCTGGGTACCCCGCTGATCGACAACACCGGCATGATCCTCGGCACGGTCTGCGTCGCCGACGTCAAGCCGCGCAGCTGGGACCGCAACCTGCGGGAGGGCATGCAGGAGCTGACCCAGACCCTGCTGTCGGAGTTCAAGCTGCGCGACAGCCTGCTCGCCCAGCAGCAGGAGCTGTTCGGCGTGTTCGACGGCGCGCCGTTCCCGATCATGCTCACCGAGGGCTCCAACCACCTGCTGCGCTACGCCAACGGCCGGCAGGGCTCGGCGTTCGGCATGGTCCCGCAGTTCAGCCCCGGCCGGCAGGTGCTGCCCGGCCTGGACGCGGTCGGCGTGTTCAACGCGATGGACGACGCCTTCCGTTCGGGCTCGCCCACCATGATCAACAACGCCTCGGTGATGACGTACGACGAGCCCGCGCCGCAGGAGTACAACTTCCTGTGCACGCCGGTCCGCACGTCCCCCGGCGCCTCCATCAGCGGCGTGCTGACGGTGGCCATGAACACCACCGGCCAGGCCCACTCGGGGCCCGAGCAGCAGGCGTTCGCGGCGAACGTGCAGGAGCGCTTCGAGCGGCTGGGCGCCGGCGGCCTGCCCGGCGGCGGCAACTTCGGGCGCTGAGCGCGGCGTTCCAGCGGGAGCAGGCGGCTACGGGGGCCGCGTCCCGGGCAGGTCCCGGGGCCGGAGCCACGCCGCCGGGGGTCGCGGGCGACCGCGTCACCCCGGTGGTGCGACCGCGGCGTCCCGCACGACCCGGGCCGCCGCCACGTCCAGCGCGGCATGGCCGGTGGACTTGAACACGGTGATCTCCCGCGCGTCACGCCGCCCCGGGTGACGGCCGGACAGCACGCTGCCGATCAGCACCGCGCGCTCCGGCGCCAGGCCCTGCAACTCGTGCGCACCGGCCGGCGGGGCCGCCGTCACGGCACCCGGCCACTCGGTGAACAGCGCACCCGCCTCCACCGTGGCCCGGTCCAGCTCGTGTCCCTCCGAGCCGCCGACCGAGCTGACATGCGCTCCCGGCGCCAGCCAGCCGGCCTCGACCACCGGCTCGCGCGCCCCGGTGCAGCAGAAGACCACGTCGGCGCCGCGCACCGCGTCCTCGATCGGCGCGGTCGCCGTGCCGGGGAAGGCCGCCGCCAGTGCCCGGGCACGCCCGGGGTCGCGGCCCGCGACGACGATCCGGGCGCCCGCCGGTCCGACAGGGGATCCACCGGCGGGACCCGGGAGGTCCCGGTGCTCCGGGTGCGTCGTGGGGTCCGCGGCCGCGAGGGCGGCCAGCAGGGCGAGTTGGGCGGCGGCCTGCGCGCCGGTGCCGACGACCGCGATCCGTGCCGCGTCCGGCCGGGCCAGCGCCCGCATCGCGGCGGTCGCCGACGCCGCGGTGCGCACCGCGGTCAGCGGCTCGGCGTCGACCAGCGCCGCCAGCCGCCCGTCGTGCTCGTCGAACATCGCCACCACGCCGCGGTGGGTGCCGCGGCCCGGCCGCTCCGGATCGGGGAAGACCGTCACGAGCTTGGCCGCCAGCCCCAGCCCCGGCACGTAGGCGGGCATCGCGCCGAGCAGGCCCCGCGGCCCGGTGGCCGCGATCCGCGGCGGCGCGCTCACCGTGCCCTCGCTCACGGCGATCAGCGCGGCGGTGACCGCCTCCAGCACGCGGACCGGGTCCAGCGCCGCGCGGGTGGCCTCGGGTCCGAGCACCAGCGGTCCGGCGGGCGCGGCGGAGCGGGCGGCGGGTGAAGTGCGGGGTGCGTCAGTCACGGTGGCGTCCCGGGGTGGTGAGGGCGTCCGCCAGCCGGTCCACCGCATCGGCCAACCGGCGCCGCAGCTCCGGCAGTTCCGGATCACCGAAGTCAACGGACGGTCCCACCAGGGTGATCGCGCAGATCGGCCCGGCGCCCGCGGTGGTCAGCGCCCGGCTGAGGGAGGCGACCAGCGGCTGCTCGCGGCCGCGTTGCAGAGCGAAGCCGGTGCTCGCCGTCCGCTCCAGCACCGCCAGCAGCCCGTCGGGCCCCGGCAGCGGGTGACCGGCCTCGCGGGCCGGACGCAGGTACGGCAGCCGCGCCGCCTCGTCGAGGGCGGCGACCAGGGCCAGCGGGCCGGCGAAACGGTGCACCGGCAGCAGGTCGTCGCGCAGGTCGCTGATCATCTCCAGCCGCGCCGGGCGCACCACGTCCACCACCCGCGACCGGTCCGCGGCCAGCACCTGGAGGTTGGCCATCATGCCGGTCGCCTCGGACAGCTCCTCCAGCACCGGGCGGGCGGCCAGCACCAGCGACTGCGCCGCCGCGGCCGGCGACAGCTGCAGCACCGCGGGCCCCGGCACGTAGTGGTCGCCGAACCGCAGCACCCAGCGCCGCCGCACCAGGTCGGCCAGCACGCGGTAGGCGGTCGCCCGGTTCATCCCCAGCCCGTCGGCGATCTCGCTCAGCCGCAGCGGGCGGTCGGACCGGGCGACGGCCTCGATCAGGTCGAGGGCCTTGTCCACGGCGGATGTGGCGGACGCGGGCACGGTCGGCCCTCCCTGTCTCGGCGGCTCTGGGGTACGGTACGGCTCATCGCAGCTCGTTGCATCTGTCGATCTCCGAGTTTCGCACAGTGAAATCCGCGCAGGTGAAATCCGCCGAGACATCCGGAAGCTCTCCGGAGGAGGCAGGCCCCGGTGACCGAACCCGTCCCCGCCCCGGCGCCGTACGCGCCGGCCGCCCCCGGCACCGTCGTCGCCTACCGCGGGGCCACCCTCATCGACGGCACCGGCGCCGCGCCCCGCCCGCACACCACCGTCGTCGTGGACGGCGAGCGGATCGTGCGGGTCGCACCCGACGCCGAGGTCCGCGACGGCGACCACCCCGGCGCCGAGACCGTCGACCTGACCGGCCACGTCCTCACCCCCGGGCTGATCGACTCCCACCAGCACATGGCCACACCCCCCAACCGCCCGGTCGCCGAGGCCACGTTGCGCCGCGACCTGCTCGGCGGGGTCACCGCCGTCCGGGACATGGCCGACGACCTGCGGGAGATCGGCGACCTGGCCCGCGCGGCCCTGGTCGGCGAGATCCCCGCACCCGACATCCGCTACGCGGCCCTGATGGCCGGCCCCGGCTTCTTCGACGACCCGCGCACCTGGCAGGTCTGCCAGGGCGCCACCCCCGGCCACACCCCGTGGATGCAGGCCGTCACGCCCGGCACCGACCTGCCGCTGGCCGTCGCCCGCGCGCTCGGCACCTCGGCGACCGCGATCAAGGTGTACGCCGACCTGCCCGGCGAGCGCGTCGCCGCCGTCACCGCCGAGGCGCACCGCCAGGGCGCCCTGGTGTGGGCGCACGCCGCGGTGTTCCCCGCCGCCCCCGGCGAGGTCGTGGCCGCGGGCGTCGACAGCGTCTCGCACGTGACGCTGCTGGTGCACGCGGCCGCCGACCGCCCGCTCACCACCTACCGCGACAAGCCGCCGGTCGACCACGACCGCTTCCTGGCCGGCGACGACCCGCGGATCGAGGAACTGCTCGCCGCGATGCGCCGGCACGGCACCATCCTCGACGCGACCGCGAGCATGGGCGAGCGGTTCGCCGCCGAGGCCGCCGCGGCAGGGGACGACGACGCGCGGCGCCGGGCGCTCGCCACCAGCGACCTCGCCGCGGCGCTCACCGCGCAGGCGCACCGGGCCGGCGTGCCGGTCAGCGCCGGCACCGACTGCGATCCGGACCCCGGGCAGCCCTGGCCGCCCCTGCACCAGGAGATCGCGTTCCTCGTCACGCGGTGTGGTTTCACCGTCGAACAGGCATTTCATAGCGCGACGCTGGTCGGCGCCCGCAGTATGGGCGCCCAGGACGACATGGGCTCGGTCGAGGAGGGAAAACTGGCCAATCTCGTCGTGCTGGCAGAAGATCCAGTGGCCGATATCGGGCGTCTCGACAGCGTCGTGCTCGTCGTCAAGCGCGGTCGCCGCCACCCCCGCCCCGCGTCCTGGAACCCCGCGCGCCCGGACTCCGCTTCCGCCCACGAGGAGCGGTCATGACCGGCACGGCCACCGCGCCCGGCGCCTCAGGCACCCGTGCCACCGGCACGCCGCTCATCGTCAACGCCCTCGGCGAGCTGCACAATCCGAACGCGGCCGCGGACAAGGCCGCCCAACTCCAGCAGAGTGGCGAAGAGTTGGTGGTGGACGCCCGCGCCCTCGCGGACGCGCACGCCTCCGGGATGACGGCGGTCAATATCACCCTCGGCTATGTGATGGGCGAGCAGCCGCCATTCCGGCACACCCTGGACGAGATCAGCGTCTGGAACGGCATCATCCACGACAACTCCGCCCATCTGCTGCACGTCCGCACCGCCGCCGACATCCACCGGGCCCGGAGCGAGGGCCGGATCGGCGTCATCTACGGCTTCCAGAACGCCGAGGCCATCGGCGACGACCCCGGCCGCGTCGGTACCTTCGCCGAACTGGGCGTGCGTGTCGCGCAGTTGACGTACAACCAGGCCAACGCCCTCGGCGACGGGTCGATGGCGCCCAGCAACCGCGGACTGACGCCCCTCGGACGGCAGGTCGTCGAGGAACTCAACGCGCACCGGCTGATGGTCGACCTCTCCCACAGCGGCGAGCGCACCTGCCTGGAGGCCGCCGCCCTGTCCCGGCACCCCGTCTCCGTCAACCACACCGGCTGCCGCGCCCTCGCCGACCTGCCCCGCAACAAGACCGACGAGGAACTGCGGCTGGTCGCCTCCCGCGGCGGTTTCGTCGGCGTCTACTTCATGCCGTTCCTGACCGCCGACGGGCACCCGTGCGCGGACGACGTGGTCGCGCACCTGGTCCACGCGGTGGACGTGTGCGGCGAGGACCACGTCGGCATCGGCACCGACGGCCCGGTCACCGCCATCGACGACCTCGACGCCTACCGCGCCGCGATCGCCGAGCAGGTCGCCGAGCGCCGCAGGGCCGGCGTCGCCGCGGCGGGCGAGCAGCCCGGCGTGGTGCCGTTCGTCGTCGACCTGCGCGGCGTCGACCAGTTCCGCCGGCTGATCGCGCTGCTGGAACGGCGCGGCTGGACGCAGACCCGGATCGCCAAGGTCATGGGCGGCAACTTCGTGGCGTACGCCGAGCGGATCTGGGGCGCGTGACGGCTGCGCGCCGCGCGTGACGGCCGCGTGGCGGCCGCGCTGCGGGCACGGGGGAGCGCTGGGGGATCACCCCCAGGCCAGGACGGGGGACAACCGCGTTCCGGGCGGCCGGCCCGCTGCCTAACGTCGGGACCATGAGCCAACGCACCGCGAGCCGGCCATGATCCAGGCCCGTGACCTCACCAAACGCTACGGACCGACCCTGGCCGTCGACCACCTCGGCTTCGACGTCCGGCCGGGCGCCGTCACCGGCTTCCTCGGCCCCAACGGGTCCGGCAAGTCCACCACCATGCGCATGCTCATGGGACTCGACCGGCCCGACGCGGGCACCGCCCGCATCAACGGCCAGGACTACCGGGACCTGCGCTGGCCGCTGCGCGAGGTCGGCGCGCTGCTCGAAGCCCGCAGTTGCCACCCGGGGCGCAGTGCCCGCAGCCATCTGCGGGCCCTGGCCGCCGGGGGCGGCATCCCCCGCTCCCGGGTCGGTGCCGTCCTCGGCACCGTGGGCCTGGCCGACGTGGCGGGCCGCCGGGCCGGCGGCTTCTCGCTCGGCATGTCCCAACGGCTGGGCATCGCGGCGGCGTTGCTCGGCGACCCCGGCGTGCTGCTGTTCGACGAACCCGTCAACGGCCTCGACCCCGAAGGCGTGCGGTGGATCCGCACCCTGATGCGGGACCTCGCGGCCGAGGGCCGCACCGTACTGCTGTCCAGCCACCTGATCAGCGAGATGGCGCTCACCGCCGACCACCTGATCGTCGTCGGGCAGGGACGGCTGCTCGCCGACACCAGCGTCGCCGAACTCACCGCGGGCGGCAGGTCGTTGGAAGAGGCGTTCTTCGCGCTCACCGGTGACAGCGCCCAGTACCGGGGCTCCGGCCGCGCGGCGGAACCGGCCCCTCACGTCCGAAGGAGGTTGCCATGAGCACGGCCGGCACCACGGCCGGGGGCGGGGTGCGAGCCGCCGCCGACCGCTACGGGTTC
>WRCZ01000147.1 GCA_009783685.1 Actinomycetes bacterium | reverse complement strand
CTCCAGACTCCCCCCGCCCGCGGCGTCCCGCACCAGGAACCGCGCCGCCGGGCCCGTTCTGCGCCGGGGGATCGCATGACCGAGGCACCACCAAGAGCGACCGCACCACCGACGCACCACCGGGAGCGACCACCCCCACCGGCGAGGACCCGTACCACCCCGTGCCGAGCCGTACGTCCAGGCCGGCCGCGAACCCCGCTTCTCCCTCACGCGGCGGCACCCCCGCATGCGACACGCGGCAGCCGTGCCCCGGATGCCGCGGCGGGTTCGACGGGGGCCGATCCGCCGCGGAGGCTGGTGCTCATGGTCCGAGGCGAGCCCGGACACGTGGCAGCCGCGAGGGAGAGTGACGTGATCGAGTCAGCACTCGCAGAGGACGGCGGGCGGGCGCCGCGGCCGGCGGACCTGCGGCGGATCGGCATCGACCCGGACTTCTGGTACCCGGTGGCCGCGTCCGCGAGCGTCCCGCGGAACAAGGTCGTGGCCGCGTCGTTCGCGGGCCGGCGGATGGCCGTGTTCCGCACCGCCACCGGGACCGTCGCCGCTCTGGAGGACCGCTGCGCGCACCGCCAGGTGCCGCTGAGCATGGGCGTCGTGGACGGCGAGACGCTGCGCTGCTGCTACCACGCCTGGGCCTACCGCGGGAACGGCCACATCTCGCAGATCCCCTATCTGACCCGGGAGACGGCCCGCCCGCCGCGCGGCGTGCGGGCGTACCCGACGCGGGAGGCCGGCGGCCTGGTGTTCGTCTTCCCGGGCGATCCGGCGAGGGCCGCCGCGACCCCGATGCCGGACTTCCCGCGGGTGCGGGCCGGCACGCACCGCGTCATGCGCTACTCCCGCACGGTGCGCTGCCACTACTCCTTCATGCACGAGAACCTCCTCGACATGAACCACCAGTTCCTGCACCGCGGCGTGCTCGGCAAGATCCGTCCGGATCTGCTGGGCTACGAGAGCGGGCCGGGCTTCGTGGAGGCCCGGTACCGGTTCACGCCGGGCGGCGGCCGCAAGGACCGGGGTGCCGGGCTGCTGTCGGCCGAGGGCTTCGGCGGGAGCAGTTCCCCCGACGTGCTGACGATCCGCACCGGCTACCCGTACCAGACGCTGGAACTGGTCCCCGACGGGGAGACGGAGCCGGCGTTCTCCCTGTGGGTGGCGTACGTGCCGGTGGACGCGGCCCAGCGGACGTGTCACGTGCACGGGATGCTGATGATCCGCAAGCCGCGTTTCGCCGCGGCCCTGACCCTGGCCTGGCCGTTCATCCGGCGCTTCACCGAGCGGGTCTTCGCCGAGGACCGGATGGCGGTCGAGGCGGAGCAGCGGGCGTGGGACGAGCAGGGCGAGGACCGGAACCACGAGATCTTCCCGCTGATCCTGGACCTGCGCGAGATGCTGCGGTCCAGCGGGGTGCCGCTCGACCCGGCCGCGGCGGTGTGCGCGGACGCCGGTTCGTGCGGCGTCGCCATGCCGTCCTGATCGGGCGAACGACCGGCGGACCCGGGTCTGGGGCGGGCGGACACGGGGGGCGGGTCCGCAGGCCCTGCGCTCGTCGGGTCCGCCGGTCTCTCAGAAAGGCGTGCGGGCGCCGCGAAGTGTCACACCGCCCTCCCCACCGCCCCGCGGGGCGGTGGGGAGGGCCGGTCGCCGCCCTGTCACCAGGGCAGCGGGCCCTCGGCGTCGGCGTAGCTTCCGGTGGGGCCGTCCGGTCCGACCTGCGCCATGCGGACGATGATCTCGGCGCCCTGCTCGACGGTCTGGATGCCGGTGTTCCCGTTGAGGTCGGTCTTGGTGAAGCCGGGCTCGACCGCGTTGATCCGCATCGCGGGGAACGCCTTGGCGAACTGCACGGTGATCATGTTCACCGCGACCTTGGACGCCGGGTAGGCCACGCCGGGGTAGGCGTGCCGGGGGTTGCCCGGGGTGCTGATCTCGGTGAGGGAGGCCAGGCCGCTGCTGACGTTCACCACCACCGGGGAGGCGGACCGCTGCAGCAGCGGCAGGAACGCGTGGGTGACCCGCACGGTGCCGAAAACGTTGATCTCGAAGGTGCCGCGCATCAGGTCGGCGGTGACGTCGGCGGCGCCGATCACGGCGTTGCCCTCGCCCCGCTCCTCGACGCCGGCGTTGTTGACCAGGACGTCCAGCCCCCCGCCGGCCTCGACGGTCCGCACCGCGGCCGCCACGGAGGCGTCGTCGGTGACGTCGAGCTGGACGAACCGCGCGCCCAGGCGCTCGGCGGCCTGCCGGCCGCGCTCCGGATCGCGGCTCCCTATATATACGGTGTGCCCGGCCTCGACGAGACGGCGGGCGGTCTCGTAGCCGAGGCCCTTGTTCGCTCCGGTGATCAGTGTCGCTGTCATGCCTTCCACCGTGCCGCCGGGAGGCGCCGTCAGCCAGCCGTCCCGTCTTCCTGGGACTGGCAGTACCAGGACGCCCGGGGGCGCCGCGGTGCACAGTGGTGGCATGGCCACCACGGAGTTCGGGCGCACGGTGCGGCGCTGGCGCGACCGGGTCTCCCCCGACGCGGCGGGACTGCCCGCCGGCGGGCAGCGCAGGGCGCCGGGACTGCGCCGCGAGGAGCTGGCGCTGCTGGCCGGGATCTCCGTCGACTACGTGACCCGGCTGGAACAGGGGCGGGCGGCCAACCCGTCGGAGCAGGTGGTGGAGGCGCTGGGCCGGGCGCTGCGGGTGACCGCCGCCGAGCGCGAGTACCTCTTCCACGCCGCCGGCCTCGTCCCGCCGGGCCAGGGCACGGTGCCCGCCTTCATCACGCCCAGCGTCCAGCGGATGCTGGACCGGCTGACCGGCACCCCGGTCGCCGTGTCCGACGCGACCTGGACGCTGCTGCTGGCGAACCCGCAGTACACGGCGCTGATGGGCGACTACCAGGGCCGCGAGCGCAACGCGGTGTGGCGCAACTTCCTCGGCTCGGGCAGCCGGGTCGTGCACACTCCGGAGTCGCAGCGTGACCTCGAGATCACCCAGGTCTCGGATCTGCGGGCGACCGCGGGCCGGTATCCGGCGGACCAGCGGCTGCGCCGGCTGATCGCGGAGCTGCGCGCCGGCAGCGAGCGGTTCGCCGAGCTGTGGGACTCCGGTGAGGTCGGCGGGCACCAGGCGTCGCGCAAGACCATCGACCACCCGCAGGTGGGGGCGCTGACCCTGGACTGCGACGTGCTCACCGTCGCGGGAAGCGACCTGCGGATCATGATCTACACGGCCGAGCCCGGGTCCCGGGACGCCGAGCGCCTCGCGCTGATCGCCGTGCTCGGCACCCAGTCGATGGTGGGCTGAGCCGCCGGGCCCTTGGGGCCCCGCCGGTCCGTGCCCTACCGCTGTGCGGCCGTGCCGCCCCGTACCGCCATGCCCCGGGGCTGCCGTGCAGCCCGGGCGCCGTTCCCGCATCGCTGCTTTCCGTTCCCGCGCCGCTGCTTTCCGCTATTCCACAGGGCCTGCCGGACCCCCAATTCCGCTCACCCACCGTGGTTTTCCCCTGCATTTTCCGTGAGGACGGAGGGGGTCCCGTGTGATCCCGTCTACGTAACCTGGCTCACATACGAATCGCATTAGTAAAAGCGCTGGCCACCGGCCCCCTCAAATCAGCGGGTTCCGGCGCTCCGGAACTCCTCTTCCGGCCCCATCTACGAATCAATCCGTAGATGAGGGCTTTGACCCGTGAATTCGAAACCCCTAACAATTCACGAGTCCCCAACGGAAGAGGAAAAGCGTTATGCAGCTCCCCGCGATCCCGAAGAAGCTCCCCACCTTCGCCACGTTCCAGCGCATGAACCGGAAGCAGAAGATCACCACGGCCGGCGCTGCCGCCGGTGCGGCGGTCGTCCTGGCGGTCACCGGTCTGCAGGCGACGGCCGGAGCCGGAGCGGCGACCGCGGCGGACGCACCCACTGGGTTCAGCGTCACCGCCGGGCAGCAGCTGAAGCAGCCGGTCTCCCTGACCGGTGCCAAGACCGACCTCGCCACGCAGAAGACCGTGACCAGCACTCCGCCGAAGAAGGACCTGGCCGCGAAGCCGGCCGCCAAGGCCGCGCCGGCCCCGCAGAAGGCCGCGCCCGCTCAGAGCAAGCCGGCCGCCGCCGCCCCGGCGAAGGCCAAGCCGGCCGCCGCGCCGGCCCCGAAGACGTACGCGAACAACCTCGACGGCTGGATCCGCGAGTCCCTGGACATCATGCACGCCAAGCACATCCCGGGTACCTACGAGGGAATCCACCGCAACATCATCCGCGAGTCCAGCGGTAACCCGCGCGCGATCAACCTGTGGGACATCAACGCCCGCAACGGCATTCCCTCCAAGGGCCTGCTGCAGGTGATCAACCCGACCTTCAACCGCTTCCACGTGGCCGGTACGTCGTGGAACATCTACGACCCGGTCGCCAACATCACCGCCGCGTGCAACTACGCGGCCGACCGGTACGGCTCGATGGACAACGTGAACTCCGCGTACTGATCCCGACCCGGCGCAGCCCGGCAGCGGTGGGCCCGCCCTCTCTTCCACGAGAGGGCGGGCCCACCGCCTTTTTCTTGCGCGTGCCGACGCTCGCGGTCAGAGCATGACCACGGACCGCAGCACCTCGCCGTCGTGCATCCGCTGGAACGCGGCCTCGATGTCGTCGAGCGCGATCGTCTCGGAGACGAACGCCTCCAGGTCGAGCCGGCCCTGAAGGTACAGGTCGATGAGCATCGGGAAGTCCCGGCTGGGCAGGCAGTCCCCGTACCAGGAGGACTTCAGCGCGCCGCCGCGGCCGAAGACGTCGAGCAGGGGCAGTTCCAGGGTCATCTCCGGGGTCGGCACGCCGACCAGGACGACGGTCCCGGCGAGGTCGCGGGCGTAGAACGCCTGCCGGTAGGTCTCCGGGCGGCCGACCGCCTCGACGACCACGTCGGCGCCGAACCCGCCGGTCAGCTCGCGGATCGCCTCGACGGGGTCGGTCTCCCGCGCGTTCACGACGTGGGTGGCGCCCAGGCCGGCCGCCCACTCCAGCTTCCTCGGGTCGACGTCGACGGCGATGATCCGCGCCGCGCCGGCCAGCCGGGCGCCGGCCACCGCGCCGTTCCCCACTCCCCCGCAGCCGATGACCGCCACGGTGTCGCCGCGGGTGACGTTGCCGGTGTTGATCGCGGCGCCGATGCCGGCCATGACGCCGCAGCCGAGCAGGCCGGCCACCTGCGGCGCGGCCTTCGGGTCGACCTTGGTGCACTGGCCGGCGGCGACGAGGGTCTTCTCGGCGAAGGCGCCGATGCCCAGCGCCGGCGACAGTTCGGTGCCGTCGCCGAGCGTCATCTTCTGTGACGCGTTGTGCGTCTGGAAGCAGTACCAGGGGCGCCCACGGCGGCAGGCCCGGCACTGGCCGCACACCGCGCGCCAGTTCAGGACGACGAAGTCGCCCGGCGCGACCTCCTCGACGCCCGGCCCGACCTGCTCGACGACGCCGGCGGCCTCGTGGCCGAGCAGGAACGGGAACTCGTCCGTGATGCCGCCCTGCTTGTAGTGCAGGTCGGTGTGGCAGACACCGCAGGCCTGCACCCGGACCACGGCCTCCCCCGGCCCGGGATCGGGGACGGTGATGGTCTCGACCCGCACCGGTTCGTTCCGGCCCGGCGCGATGACGCCGCGTACCTGTTGGCTCATGGCCCGGTCACCCTTCTGTCACGTCCTGCGCTCTGTCGTGTGCAGTGGTCCGCCGAGTCCTTCGACCGGTCATCGGCGGTGGTCCGTCCAGTGCAGTGATCCCCCGATCCGGCCGTTCCCACCCGGTGACTTTCCGTGCCCGGCCGGGGCCGGCGGGCCCGCACGTCAGTCGAACCGGATGTGCTTGACGCCGATCCAGGTGCGGTGCAGGCGCCCGCGCAGCGCGGACTCGGTGCTGGGCGGCAGGGGCAGTCCGGCGGAGGCGGCGATGCGGTCGGCGACCTGCGGGACGGTGAGGTGGTCGGTCCACAGCTGCTCGGCGAACTCCTCTCCGCGCAGGCGCTCCAGGCACAGGTCCAGCTTGGCCACCGCGAAGCTCTGCCGCCGCAGCGGGGCGTCCTTGCCGGCGACGACGCGCAGCGCGTGCCCGAAGCCCCGCTCCCGCAGCCGGCGCAGCACCGTGTCCCGCTCGGCCAGCAGCGCGAAGTGGCGCACCTCGTGGCCGCGCTCCCGCAGCCGGCCGACGGTCTCCCGGAAGTAGGCGGGCTCGACGACCGTCATGGGGGCGATGACGGTGCCGACGTGCCGGGAGAGGGCGAGGTCCAGGACCTCGAAGACTCCCTGGCGCCAGGCGGGCAGGTCCTGGAAGTCGCCGCGCAGGTGCGGGGGCGTCATCCGGTGCAGTCCGAAGCCCACGTGCTCGGGGTCGCAGACCACGCTGCCGGGAAGCCGCCGCCGCAGTTCGTACGCGCTCTGCGTCTTGCCGCCGCCGAAGGGTCCGTTGATCCACAGGAGCATGGCCCGACCCTACGGGAGCGCGGGGCACGCCGGCCGGAGCGCGACGTGCCGGTCACATGCAGTCGCTGCGGGCGATGATCGTGAACAGTCCGCCGTCGGGGTCGCGCAGTTCGGCGTACTCGCCCTGCGGGCCGGTGCCGCGGCCGACGAGCGTTCCGCCGAGCGCCTGGGCCGCCTCGACGCGCGATCCGACGTCGTCCACGGCGAACTCGACCGCCCAGTGCGGGCGGAGCACCGGGTCGGGTGCGGCCTCGACCGCGCCGGAACCGAGGCGGGCCACGATGCTGTCGCCGCTGCGGACCACGACCTCGTCGTGCTCGTAGGAGACGGTGCAGCCGTCGGGGCGGCCGTCGGCCCACTGCAGGACGCCGCCGTAGAAGATCGCCGCCTCGAAGGCGTCGCGGGTGCGCAGCCGGACGACGACCGGGGCGCGCTCGTGCCAGGACTCCCAGCCGCCGGGCAGCCGGCCGTCCCAGGCGCCGAACACCGCGCCGTCGCGGTCGGCGGCCACCACCGCGCGGCCCGAGGCGAACGCGACCGGGCCGAGCGCCACGGTCGCGCTCCGCTCGCGGATCCGGCCGGCCGCCTCGTCGGCCTGCGGCACCGCGAAGTACGGGGTCCACACCACGGCGATCTGCATGTCGGAGGCGACGGCGCCGATGCCGGCCACCGGCTTGCCGTTGCGCAGGGCCATCGCGAAGTGGTCGCCGAGGCTGGTGGAGCGGAACTCCCATCCCAGGACGGAGCCGTAGAACTTCTCCGCGGCCTGCAGGTCCCGCGCGGTCAGGCTCACCCAGCACGGGGCACCGCGCGGGGATTCCGGCAGGTCGGTCCGTTCACCGCCCGTGTCCGTCGGTCCCACGGACATCGAAGGCTGCTCGGTCACCCCACGGCTCCTCGGTCATCGTTCGCAAACACCGCTGTATCCACCCATACCAGGCACGGAAGAAGATCGTCGCATGATCGCCTTCCCTTCCTGGGCCGGGTCATGCCTGTGAGTTCGGCGGGCGGGACACCGACAGCGCGCTGCACTGCCACTCCAGTTCCCGGGTGCCGGGAGCCGGCGGCAGGTGGCCGTAGCCGCCCGCGGAGACGCTGATGCCGACCACCAGCCAGGCGCGCCAGCGCGGGCCGACGCCGGTGCCGTCGGCGAACACCTGGCGGCCGTCGACCGACCACTGCACACTCGTGGCACCGAACAGGACACGGAGGGTGAAGGGCCGGCCGGGCGTGACGGCGTTGTCGGCGTAGTGGCCGGCCGGGCGGACGTGGTTGGTGAGTTCCAGCATCCGGGGGTTGGTCGGGTGGTACTCGAAGGCGTCGACCTCGCCGTGGCCCGGCTGGGGGCGGCCGCTGCCGCTGTCCCGGCCCCAGGTCCACAGCGCGGGCCAGGCTCCCTGCACGTCGTGGACCAGGCAGGTGGCGGTCAGCTCGTCACCGGGCAGCAGCTCGAAGCCGCCGGGGGCGTACTCGGTGGACACCAGGTCGGCGTTCCACAGGCCGTCGGGCGCGCGGCGGGCGCGGAACACACCGTCGGCCGTGGGGGCGTAGGCCGGTCCGATGCGGTCGAGCTTGTTGTCGCCGGGGTTGGTGCCGTCCGGCGGGTAGGCGGAGGTGCGGCCCACCGCCCAGGCCCGCCGGTCGGTGAAGGGGGCGTCGAGGACCACGGCGGTGCGCGGGGCGGGCAGGCGCGGTCCGAGGGCGAGATCGGGACGGGGATCGGGATCGGAACGGGGGTCGGGACCGTGAGGGGGATCGGGCTGCGGCTGGGGATCGTGGGCGGAGGGATCGTTCCCGTGGGCGGGGGACGCCGGTCGGCGGCGGTCGTTCATGTCAGGCTCCCGGGGACGGCCGGTGTGCCCAGTCAAGCGGGGCCGGCCGCCGGGCGGTAGCCGCGCACGGACGTGCCCGGAGGGCGCGGGCCGGGGCCGCACGCCCTCCGGACGGGTGAAGGCGGAGTGCGCCGGTCAGGGTGCGGGGGTGATCCACTGCTGGTTGGCGCCGCCGTTGCAGGTCCAGATCTCCAGCTGGGTGCCGTTCGTGGTGGTGAAGCCGGGGTCGTCGAGGCACTTGCCGGAGGCGGGGTTGACCAACGTGCCGCCGACGGACTGCCACTGCTGGTTGCCGCCGCCGTTGCAGTCCCACAGCTCGACGAGGGTGCCGTCGTCGGTGCCCGCCTTGGTGACGTCCATGCACTTGCCTCCGAGGCGGACGGTGCCGTCGGACTGCGGGGTCCAGTTCTGGGCTCCGGTGCCGTTGCAGTCCCACATCTGGACCTTGGTGCCGTTGGCGGTGGAACCGGTGTCGTCGTCCACGCACTTGGCGGTGTCGGCGATGGCGACGATGGGCCCGGTGCCGGAGTTCTGGGTGCCGACCGGGGTGACGGACAGGTTGTCGAACTGGTCGGTCTGGTACCCGGAGGTGCCCAGGCCCACCATGCCGGTGCCGTAGGTGCCGTCGGTCGCCGAGCCGACCGTGGTGCCGTCGACGGCCGCGGTCAGGGTGGTGCCGTTGACGGTGAGGGCGAGGTGGTGCCAGCTGCCGGTGCCGAGGGCGGCGACGGTTCCGGAGGCCAGCGTGGTCAGCACATGGCCGGTGGTGTTGCGCACGATCGACCAGGCGCCGTTGTCCCCCACCTGAAGGTAGTAGGAGTTGATGCCGGCCGGGCCGAAGGCGTGCTGGGTGCCCGCGCGGGCGATGAGCTGGGCCGATCCGGGCTGGCTGAGCAGGACGTCGGATGCGACGGTGTAGTTCCGCCAGTTCAGGCTGCCGCCGATGGTGTACGGGGCGGAGTCCCCGTCCCATTCGATGGGCTTGGCGGGGGCCTGCTGGGTGAGGCAGCGCCCGCTGCGGCCGCCGGCGCAGGCGGTCGCCTCGAACGCGCCCTGCATCTGCGACAGGTAGCGCGGCTGCTGGCCGGGCGTGGTGGTGTCGAAGGAGTCGGAGTACGGCAGCGCGAGGTTGCCGGGCGCCGGGCTGGTGGCGGTGCCCTTGCCCTGCCCTGTGGTGGTGGTCAACGTGTACACGTAACCGGGCTGCACGGTCAGCGAGTAGGAGCCGCCGGACGGGGTGAGCGCGGCCTGCTGCACCATCTGGCCGGAGCTGCTGCCGGAGGCGAGGTCGGTGGCCCAGACGTGGACGGTGCCGGTGGACAGGCCGCCGCTGACGTTGACGGTGACGTTCTGCGGGGCGGTCGCCGTGGTCGTCTCGATGACGGTGGAGTAGTCGGTGCCGTTGGTGGACTTCAGCGTCACGTAGCTGCCGTTGGACTCGGATCCGCCGAGGTGGCCGGAGCCGCTGTCGAGGAACTTCCAGCCGGGCGCGGTGAACTGGGTGACCTGGGCGGTGGCCCACAGGCTCCGGCCGACGGTGTAGGCACCGGACGACGGCTGGTCGGCGAGCACCAGGCCGACCGTGCTGTACGGCAGGTTCGGGTAGATCGCGGCGACCAGTGGCCAGTTGACGTAGGCGGTGAAGCCGGCGTCGACGTAGCCGCGGGTGATGGAGCGGATCAGCGCGCCGGCGCCGGAGTTGAGGTCCTGCGAGCCGTTCTCGCTGGCCCACAGCGGCTTTCCGGTCCCGGTGGCGGTGGCGTTGCCCGGGCAGGTGTTCGCGCTGCCGCCGTCACCGCCCTCGCAGGGGTAGTGCACACCGATGGCCGAGACGGCCTTGGCGAAGGCCGGGTCGGCGGCGACGTCGCCCGCCACCGACCAGTCGCTGTCGGCGGCGACGATCCGGACGCTGCCGTAGCCGGCGCTGTCGAGGGCTGTGCGGAGCTGTTCGTACCAGCCCACGTTGTAGCCGCGCTCGTTCCAGCCGCCGAGGTAGTCGATCGTCAGGCCGTGCGAGGTGGCGCAACCGAGCCATTTCACGAGGTAGTTGACGGTGTCGGTGGACCAGAAGCTGCCGCCGCCGGGCCAGCCCGGGGCACCCCAGGCCAGGCCGTACAGCTTGATCTGCGGGTTGCGGGCCTTGGCCTGCTGCATCAGCCACCACTCGTAGCCGGCGCTGCAGTCCACGGTGCCCGCGGTGTGCATGTGGCTGGATTCCGAGCCGTCGGTGGAGTTGGTGTCGCCACCGATCTCGACCTTGAGGATCTGCAGGTCGGCGCCGTAGCCGGGCGTGAACAGGTAGTCGAGGATCTGCTGCTGCTGGGCCGCCGGGTAGTCGGTGAGCAGGCGGGTGTTGCCGCCGCCCCCGCTGATGGCACCGATGCCGTCGAACGTCCTTCCCGGGCTGGTCCCGTCGGCGGCGATGGCGGTGGTGCCGGCCGCGCCGGCGCTGTGGCTGCCGCTGCCGAGCAGCAGGGCGCAGAGCAGGAGCAGGACGGCCGCGACCGCTGGGCGGCGTAACGCTGTGCGCTGGACGAGGGAGTTCACGTGGGGGGTCCCTTCCTTGGGGGTCAACTCACCAGAAGTACTCAGAACCGAACGCATTGCCCCGCGGCACAGTGCACTGCGCGGCCGGGGAGCCGTCAAGAGAGCGCACCGTCAACCGACTTCGCCGCCCGTCATGTCGACATGTCAGGAAAACCAAGGGGGTTGGGACGGTGAGAACGGGAAAGGCGGGTAGGTAGCCGCCTTTGTGCGGGACCGCACGGAACCGGATTCGCCATGGCCCACTTCCTGGTCGTCGCTGCGATCTGCCTCGTCGTCTGGACCGTTCTCGCGCTGCCCGCGGGCATACTCGTCGGCCGCCGGCTGCGCCGGATGGCCCCGCCCGCCCCGCGGCGCACCCTGCTGCGGCGGCGCCGCCGCGCCACCCCGCACGGTCTGCGGCCGGTCGCCGCGGACCGCGACGTGACCCGTGCGCCCCGCGCCGCCCGCGGGCACGTGCGGCGCCGCTGAGGCCGAACCGAAGCCCGGCCCCCGCGCGGGCCGGCCGCGGACGCGCCGGGCTCCGTGCCGTCCGTCCGGGGCCCCGGACGGACGCGCCGGGGTTTGACGGCGGCTGAGGCTGTGTAAGGAGTGCCTGGACGGCATCCGCCGCGCGCCGTGCCGCCCGAGCCGTGTCCGTGCCGGCCGGGTCCAGCCCGTCCCGCCCGAGTCCAGG
>WRCZ01000146.1 GCA_009783685.1 Actinomycetes bacterium | reverse complement strand
CCAGCCCGGTGCGCGGTGGCAATGACCTCAGAGGTCATCGACACCGGACGGCGGCCCGCCGCACAGTCTCACTCGCGGACCGAGCGGACCGAGCGGCCGAGCGGCCGAGCGGCCGAGTAAGACCGCACCCCCGCGCCGGACCACCGGCGCCGGAGCACCCACCACGAAAGGAAGGCCGGCCATGACCGAGACCACCGCGCAGGCGCCGACCGAGCAGCGGGCGGCAGTGGAGAGCTATGTGCGCTTCTGGAACGCCGGGACGCCGCAGGAGCAGAGGCGCCTCGCGGCCGAGGCGTTCACCGACGACGTCACGTACTACGCGCTGATCGGGATCCTTCGCGGGCCGTCGGAACTGGCGGCCTTCCGCGACGAGTTCGCCGAGCACATGGGCGAGGTGGCGTTCCGCCCGCGCGCCGAAGCGCAGATCCTGCACGGCCGTGCCCGGCTGACGTGGGAGATCGAAGCGGGCGGGAAGCCGGTGTTCGCCGCCGGCACCGACGTCCTCGTGTTCGCCCCCGACGGCCGCATCGCCTCCGTCAGCGCCTTCCTCGACCAGGCACCCGAGGGCTTCGACCCGCAGGCCCACCACTAGCGGGGCCGGAGCGGGAGCCGCGGACCGGCCGGCAGGCCCGGGGGTCAGCGGGCGGCGGCCCACTGGTCGATGCGGGCCGTGACGTCGGCGAAGTGCTCGGCGAGAGAGGCCGCCGCGGCGTCCGGGTCGCGGGCCTCCAGTGCCTCCAGCACCTGCCGGTGCTGCCGCACCACGTGCGCGTGGTCGGTGCGCGGCTTGGCCATGTCGGCCTCCAGCTGCCGGTACACGTCCCAGAACAGGGCGATGAGCTGGAGGGCGAGGACGTTGCCGAGCGGTTCGTAGAGCAGCTCGTGGAAGCGCCGGTCGTGGCCGGCGCGGCCCGCGTCGCCGTCCGCGGCGAGCGCGTCCAGCTCCTCGTGCAGCCGGTCGAGGTCGGCGCGCTCCAGCTCGCGGGCGGCCCGGCGGACCAGCCCGCTCTCCAGCAGGGCCCGGACCTCGACGATGTCCAGCAGCGCCCGCGGGTTGTCGCGGCGCACCCCGAGCCGCGAGTGGAACAGCAGCCCCGGCTCCAGGGAGCGCAGGGCGCCGCTGCCGACGTACGTGCCGTAGCCGTGCCGGACGTCCACGATGCCCAGCGCCTGGAGGCCCTTGAGGGCCTCACGCACCGAGTTGCGGCTGACACCGAGCGTGCGCATCAGCTCCGGCTCGGGGGGCAGCGGATCGCCCGGGTCAAGGTCCATCTCCACCACCAGATCGACGATCCGGTCCTGGACCGAGGGGCGCCGCAACCGCTCCGGAATCTCCGACACCGTGGCAGGGGGCTTGCGCTGGGCTGGCATGGAGTTTAGGTTACCGCCCCAGTAGGACGTTGGACGTCCTACGTCCTATGTATCCGGTCACCTGCTCCCGAGGATGCGAGCTCCCATGAGCAACTCCCCAGCGCCGCCGCTGCGGTGGCGTGCCACGCTGGCCCGACAGGACTGGAAGGCGTTCAGCGCCGCCTGGCTCGGGTACGGCATGGACGGCTTCGACTTCGTCCTGATCACGCTGGTCCTCACCGAGATCGGCAAGGACTTCCACCTGTCCACGGTCCGGGCGGCCACCCTGGTCTCCGCGGCCTTCGTCTCCCGCTGGTTCGGCGGCCTGGCGCTGGGCGCGCTCGGCGACCGGCTGGGCCGGCGCCCGGCCATGGTGCTCAGCATCTGCCTGTACGCGTTCGGCTCGGTGCTGTGCGGCTTCGCCTGGAACTACTGGTCGCTGTTCGCGTTCCGGATGGTCGTCGGCCTCGGCATGGCCGGCGAGTACAGCGCCAGCGCCACCTACATCATCGAGAGCTGGCCGCAGCGGATACGCAACACCGCCAGCGGCATGCTGCTGTCCGGCTACCCGCTGGGCAGCGTGCTGGCGGCCAAGACCTACGCCTGGGTGGTGCCCCACACCAGCTGGCGGGTGCTGTTCTGGATCGGCGTGCTGCCCGTGGTGCTGGCGATCTACCTGCGCCGGCGGCTGCCGGAGGCCGCCGACTGGCAGCAGGCGAGGAAGTCCGGGCAGCCGCAGGTCAGTGCCACCGCACGGCTGTTCGCCGGGCGCGCCAAGCTGTGGAACCTGCCGGTGTGCGTGATCGCCGCCGTCTCCCTGCTCGTGGTGCTGCGCGGCGAGTCGCTCGCCGTCACGCTGTCGCTGATCGCCGTGATCACCACCTGCTTCGTGGTGCTCGCCGTGGGCTTCGCCCAGCGTCTGTGGCCCGTCGTGGTGGCGCTGATGGTCACCGTCTTCTGCGCCTTCCTGTACTCGTGGCCGTTGCAGTCGCTGCTGCCCACCTACCTCAAGACCGACCTGCACTACGACCCCGCCCAGGTGTCCGACGCGCTGCTGTACGCGGGCTTCGGCTACGCCGTCGGCAGCGTCCTGGTCGGCTACCTCGGCGACCGCTTCGGCACCCGGCGCGCCTACATCGCGATGCTGGTGGCCTCGCTGTTCTTCGTCTACCCGGTCTTCGCCCTGGGCGAGGGCCACACCACCGCCCTGTGGCTGCTGCTGTTCCTGCTGGTCGGCACCAGCTCGGGCGCCTCGGGCGTGCTGCCCAAGTACGTCAGCGACCACTACCCGATCGAACTGCGGGCCGCCGCCCTCGGGTTCAGCTACAACGTCGGCGCCCTCGGCGGCGCGGCCGCACCCGTGCTCGGTGCCAAACTGGCCGAGCCGCTCAGCCTCGGCACCGCGATCGTGGTGCTGTCGCTGTCGGTCACCGCCCTGGTCGTGCTGCTCATCGCGTTCGACGTGCCGGCGCGCGTCCAGCGGGCGGCGGACGCGCGGCGCGGCGGCCACCCCAGCCCCATCCCCGTCACCACCGAGAAGGTCTGATGTTCCACGGAGTCATCCCGCCCCTGTGCACCCCGCTGACCGAGGACGGGGAGGTGGACACCGCGTCGCTGGAGCGCCTCACCGGCTTCCTGCTCGACGCGGGCGTGCACGGCCTGTTCGTCGGCGGTTCGACCGGGGAGGTCGCCCAGCTCACCGACGACGACCGGGACACCGCGCTGCGGACGGTGGTCGCCACCGCCGCCGGGCAGGTGCCGGTGCTGGCCGGTGCCATCGACACCGGCACCCGGCGGGTGCTGCGGCACGCGCGCCGGGCCCAGGCCCTGGGCGCCGACGCGGTGGTGGTCACCGCGCCGTTCTACGTCGGGGTGGGGGAGGCGGAGGTGCGGGCCCACTACGAGACGCTGCACGCGGCGCTCGAACTGCCCGTCGTCGCCTACGACATCCCCGCGAACGTCGGCTACAAGCTGCCGCCCGCGCTGGTCGGGGAGCTGGCGCAGGCGAAGGTGATCGCGGCCGTCAAGGACTCCTCCGGCGACCTGGAGGGCTTCCAGAAGGCACTCGACGGCGCCGCCGGCAGCGGCGCGGCCTGCCTCACCGGATCGGAGACGCTCGCCGACCTGGCCATGGCCCGCGGCGCGGACGGGATCGTGCCCGGCCTCGGCAACGTCGACCCGCACGGCTACGTCCGGCTCTACGACGCGGCCCGGGCCGGGGACTTCGCCGCCGCCCGGGAGGAACAGCGCCGGCTGGCCGCCCTCTTCGGCATCATCGCGGTCGCCGACCCGGGCCGGGTGGGCCGGATCTCCGCCGCGCTGGGGGCGTTCAAGGCGGCGCTGGCAGCCCGCGGCGTCATCGCACACGCCCGCACGCAGGACCCGCTACTGCCCCTCACCCCGGACGAGGCGCGCAGGGTCGCCGCCCTGGTCGAGTCCGCGGGCCTGACACGCGTGGCCTGACGCACATGGCCTGACGCACTTGGCCTGGCACGCGGGCTCCGACGCGGGTGGCGTCATACGCCGGCCGGGCGGCGGGACGGTGGGCGCGCTCTGGCCGATTGGTCCGCGGTGTCAACCTGACGGCGGTGAACGGGAGTTGTTAGGGGTGGGACTTCCCGTGCGGCCCTCCGTTCCTGCGGTGGGCCGCAACCGTTTCAGGAGGACGCAGTGACGATTCTCAGACGGACGACCCGCGGCCGCACCTCCAGGGGACTGCTGGTGGGACTGGTCGCGGCGGCGACGGCCGCCGCCTTACCGGGCGCGGCGAGCGCCGACGCGGCGCCGGGAGCGCCCGCGGCCGAGGCGCGGTCCACCGCGGTGGTGGACGCCGCCTCGGTGACGCTGGTGACCGGGCAGAAGGTGACGGTCGTCGGCCACGGCAGCGGGCCCGCGTCGTACCTGCTTCAGCCGGCCGGACCGGGGGACGACGGCGTCGTCTCGTGGCAGCTGGGGGCCGGCGCGGACCACTACGTGGTGCCGATCGACGCCCTGCCGTTCCTCGGGAAGGGGCTCGACGCCTCGCTGTTCGACGTGACGGCGCTGGCCCGCGACGCCAGGTCCGCCGGCGGCGCGGCGCAGACCCGTACGCAGAACCCGGTGGCCGCCCGCCTGGACGCCCGGCCCGGGGCCCGGATACCCGTCACGCTCGCGTTCACCGCGGGCACCACCCCGACCGCACCGCCCGGCGTCACCCTGACATCGGTGACGGGCTCCAGCGCGCAGGGGTACCTGGACCCGGGCTCCGGTGCGTCGTTCGCCCGCGCGCTGCGGCAGCGGATCGGCGCGGACGTGGCCGCGGGGCGCAAGCCCGGCAGCACACCGCTGTTCGGCGGTCTGACCTCGCTGGCCGTGGCGGGCGCCGCCACGGCGGCCACCGTCACCCCGCACTACCCGCTGCACATTCTCCAGCTCACCGCCACCGACGCGCTCGGCGCCCCGGCCGACGGCGACGCGATCGTGCTGAACAACGACGCGATCGCGCGCGAGGCCGCCGACGTGCCGATCGTCGGCGGTGTCGGCCGGGTCGCCGTGCCCGCCGGCGACTACACCGTCGCCACGATCTTCCCGGCCTGGGACGCGGAGGGCAGTCTGACCGACCTGCGCGAGGTGACGCAGCTGGACGTCACGGTGCCCGACACCGGCGCCGCCGCGGTCGACCTCGACGCGCGGACCGCGACGGCGTCCGTCAGCCTGCACACCCCGCGGCCCTCGACGCGCGAGGTCACCGCCCTGGACGTCGAACGCTTCGACGCGACCGCGCGGTCCGCCTTCGGTCTCGGCGTCGAGACCTGGAGCGACGCGGCCTTCGCGGTGTCGCCCGCGGCGGCGCCGTCCGTCGGCCGCGTGCAGTTCCGCGCGCGGTTCGACACCGTCGCCACCGACCCCGCCGACGCGTACCGCTACGACCTGGCGTTCAGTGCCGACCACATCGACGCCGACCAGGCGTACAGCGCGGACCCGCGCCTGCTGGCGACCGTGCACCACCGCTTCTCCGCCGATCCCGCGGCCGATCCCGGCGCGTCCCTGCTGGCCGGCCCGTTCGACAGCGGCTACCTGTCGGGCACCGAGGAGGTCTCCGGCTACACCTTCCTCACGCTCCCGCAGCGCCTCACCGAGTACGTGCAGACCTACCCGGGCAGCACCTGGTCCGAGTCGGTCAGCGACTCCACCGGCATGGTCCACGGGGAGCCCCGTGCCTTCGCCGGCGGCGCCACCTACGACATCGACTGGCTCCACGGGCCGCTCGCACCGACCCTGGGCGTGCACCACACCGATGAGTACGACTACACCTGCCTCATGTGCACCGCGGGGCCGGTGGCCCTGCTGGGTTACGAGACGCTGGGCGACAGCACCCCCGACCACCTCGGCTTCTCGTTCCTCCCCCCGGCCCTCACCGTCTACGTGAACGGGCAGTTGGCGGCCGAGAACGACTACCCGAGCGCCGTCCTCACCGGCGTGCCGACCGGTGCCGCCACCTACCGGGTGGTGCTCACCACCGACTCCGGTGGCGATCCCGGCGTCAGCCAGTCGACCCACACCGTCACCGACCTGACCGTGCACAGCCCCGCAGTCCCCGATCCGGGCAGCACCCTGCCGCCGTCCCAGGCGTGCGGGGGCGCCCCCGACGGGACGCCGTGCCAGATCCTGCCGGCTCTCAACCTCAGCTACGACCTGGCCACCGACCCGACGAACACCAGCAGTTCGCCGGTGCAGGCGATGGCGGTGACCGTCGGGCACCTGTCCTACGACGGCAGGGGCTCGACCGCGCCGATCACCTCGCTCGCGGTGCGGGTGTCCTTCGACGGTGGGACGACCTGGCACCGCGCCGCCGTCTCCGGTGCGCACGGCCACTACGCGGCGCTGTGGGACAACCCCGCGTCGGCGGCGGGCACTTCGCCGATGCTCCAGGTCACCGCGAAGGACGCGCTCGGCGGATCGGTCACGCAGACCGTCACCGACGCGTACACCGTCGCCGCCGCGCCGGAACACGGCCACTGACAACTGCCCTCCGCGGCACCCCGGGTGAGGCGGCACACCGCTCCCCACCTCGCACGCTTCACGTCGTCCTCGCGCGGGCCCGGCTCTGCGGGCCCGCGCAGACAGGAGAACCTTCCATGGCACGAGAACGGACAACGGGCGCGCGGCGCCCGGCCGTCGCCCTGATCGCCACGGCCGCGGCCGTGGTCGCGCTGCTGCCGGCCGCCGCCCAGGCCGCGCCCTCCCCACCGGCCGCGCCCGCCACGGCACATGCCCCCTCCACCACCGTCGACGTGTGCGGCCGGCCGGCGCCCGGATTCGCACGCTGCCTCGCCCAGGTCCGCACCGACGTGCACGGCGGCACCGGACTGCGCGGCCCGGCCGCCCGCCACGCGTCGGACGGCGAGTTGCCCGACGGCCTGGGCCCGGCCGACCTGCGCTCCGCGTACCAACTGCCCGCCGACGGCGGTCAGGACCAGACCGTGGCGATCGTCGACGCCGGCGGCTACCCGGCCGCCGAGGCGGACCTGGCGGTCTACCGGGCCACCTACGGCCTGCCGCCGTGCACCACCGCCAACGGCTGCTTCCGGCAGGTCGGCCAGAACGGGCAGAGCACGGATCAGCTTCCCGACGTGGGCTGGGGGATCGAGATCGCACTCGACCTCGACATGGTGTCCGCCGCCTGCCCGTCGTGCCACATCCTGCTCGTCGGCGCCGACTCGGCCCTGGACGCCGACCTCGCCGCATCGGTCGACACGGCCGTCGCACTCGGCGCGACCGAGGTGTCCAACAGCTACGGCATCACCGAGTACCACGGCATCGCCGCCCACGCCGCCGACTACGCCCACCCCGGGGTCGCGATCCTCGCCTCGTCCGGCGACAGCGGCTACACCGTCCCCAGCGCCCCCGCGGTCTACCCGAGCGTCATCGCCGTCGGCGGTACTTCCCTGGCACGGTCCGCCGACCCGCGCGGGTGGAGCGAGACCGCGTGGGCCCTTGCGGGCAGCGGCTGTTCGGCCTGGGTGGACAAGCCCGGCTGGCAGACCGACGAGAACTGCCCCGGCCGGATGACCGCCGACGTCTCGGCCGTCGCCGACCCGCAGACCGGCCCGGCCGTGTACTACAGCGCCCGCGGCGGAGGGGCGGGCGGGCACCTCGCGCCCGCCGCCCTCGACCCGGGCTGGACGGTCGTGGGGGGCACGAGCGTCGCCTCGCCGTTCCTGGCCGGAGTGATCGGCCTGGCCGGCAACCCCGGCCGCTACCCGGACGCGTCGTACTTCTACGCGCACGCCGCGGACCTCAACGACGTGGTCGGCGGCGCCAACGGCCCCGACTGCGGGGGCGACTACCAGTGCAACGCCGTGCCGGGCTACGACGGCCCGACCGGCATGGGCACGCCCCGGGGCATCACCGCCTTCTGACGCCCCGCGCTTCCGAGGGCCTCCCGCCCGTGATCCGCCCCGGCAGGACCTTCTGCCGGGGCGGATCCACGACGTGCTCCCGGCGAGGAGCGCCGGCCCGGCCGCCGCCGCGGGTCATGCCGGGGCTGCCGGGCCGCCCTCCCAGATGAGCTTGACGGTCAGGTGGTCGTCGAGACCGGAGCCGGAGACCGGAGGTCGCAGGCCGCGGGCCGGGCTCAGTCCAGGTACGCGGCCAGCTCGGCGACGATCGTGTCGAACGCGTTGAGCATCAGGGACAGATGGCCCTCGCCCGGTTCGAGGTGGACGGAGGCGCCGGGGATCCGCCGGGCCAGCCAGCGGCCGTGGGCGAACGGCACCATCCGGTCCTCGCCGCCCTGCCAGACCGACACCGGTGACTTGACCGCGTCGAGGTCGAAACCCCAGTCGGTGACGAACGCGAGGTCGTCGTCCCGCCACCCGGCCGCGCCGCCGGACACGGCCGCACGGAACAGCGCGGCGGTGTACTCGGCGAACTCGGCGGTGAGCGCCCGGCGGTCCACGTCGGACACCAGGTCGCCGAGCGCGGCAGCGACCTCCCCGGCCCGCACCTCCGCGAGGCCCGGGACCTGGGCGTCCAGGTACGAGGTCAGCGGGCCCTCGCCCGCGGTGGCCGCCCCGAACTCCTCGACGTTCTCCGCGCCCATGCCGTCGAGCCAGTCGAGGCCCTCCGCGGTGTGGGGCGCGACGCCCGCCACCGACGTGGCGGCCGCACAGCGGACGGGCAGCAGTGCCGCGCACGCCAGCGCGTGCGGCCCGCCGCCGGACCAGCCGGCGGTCACGAAGCGGTCCGCGCCCAGGTCGTCCAGGACGGCGGCGACGTCGTCGGCCACCGCGGCGACCCGGCGGCCGGGCAGCGGCGACGACCGGCCGTACCCGGGCCGGCTGTACACCACCATCCGCAACCCGTGCCGCGCCGCGGCCTCGACCATCGGCGTGAAGAGCAGGGCGGCCGAAGGGGTTCCGTTGTGCAGCACCAGCGGTGTCCCGTCCTCGGGGCCGGCCACCAGGTACTCCAGCGACCGCCCGTCGGCCAGGTGCAGGATCGTCATGGCCGCAACGTACGCCTCACCGGGCCCCCGCGGGCGCGGTTTCCACCGGAACGCCCCGAACGCCGCGCCGCGCCGTCCCCCGCCTGCTCCGGCCGGGCGATGCGCGCCCGTTCCTAGGTGGCAGGCACCACGCAGAACTCGTTGCCGTCGGGGTCGGCCATGACCACCTCGCCGGCGTCGCCCTGGCCGGTGCCCAGGCGCGTCGCGCCGAGGGCCACGAGGCGGTCGACCTCCGCCCGCAGGTCCGCGCCGGCCGGCGGCGCGAGATCGAAGTGCAGCCGGTTCTTGCCGGTCTTGGCCGCCACGGGCGGCCCGCCCCAGGTGACCTTCGGACCGCCGTGCGGGGAGCGGATCGCGGTCTCCTGGTCCTGGTCCCAGACCAGCGGCCAGTCCAGCGCCCTGCTCCAGAAGTACCCCACCGCCTGCGAACCGTCGCAGGACAGCGCGCCGATGAACCCGCAGTCGGCGAGGAAGTTGTTGCCCGGCTCGATGACGCAGAACTCGTTGCCCTCAGGGTCGGCGAGCACCACGTGCCCCTCGTCCGGGGTCTGCCCGACGTCGATGTGCCGGCCGCCGAGGGCGAGCGCCCGGTCCACCGTCCGCTGCTGCCCTTCGAGGGACTGGCTCGTCAGGTCGAAGTGGATCTGGTTCTGCCGGATCTTCGGCTCCTGGCCGGGCACGAAGCGCAGCCGGAAGCCGGTGTCGTCGGCGGGCAGCAGCGCGAGGCCGCCGCGCGGGTCCTCGACGGTCTCCCAGCCCAGGAACTCGGCCCAGAAGCCGGCCACCCGGGCATGGTCGTTCGCGTCGAAGCAGAGCGCGAGGAGGTCAGAGGTCATCCCGCTCCGCACCTCCTGTCCAGTGCTGGAAGCCGAGGGGCCGCGTCGTCGCGCCCACGGATGCCCCGAGGCTAGGTTCGGCCGGCGGCGCTCCGCAAAGCATTTACGCGGGCCGCCCGGTTCGGGTGAACCGGGCGGCCCGCGGGTGCGCCGGGGTGCGCGAAGGGGTCAGCCGAGGCTGTCGGCCATGGTGTTCACCAGCGTCCCCGAGGCGTCGTCGTTCTCCAGGGAGAAGGCGAACATGCCCGCCAGGCCCTTGGTCCTCGCGTACGCGGCGCGGGCCTGGATCGCCTGCGGGGTGTCGCCGGTCCAGAAGTTGGTGCCGTCGTAGATCCAGGAGCTCTCCGTCACCGGGTCCCAGTGGAGCTGGGACGAGGTCGGGTTGAGCTCCTTCCAGGCCGCGAGACCGGCCTCCTGGCTGAGGGCCTTCGCCGGCGTCGGGCCGGTGGCGGTCTGGTACAGGCCGTTGTCGCCGCCGGCCGGCACGCCGGTCCAGCCGCGCCAGTAGAACGGCACGCCGAGGACGAGCTTGGAGGCGGGGAAGCCGCCCGGGATGCCGTAGGCGGGCAGGCCGGCGGTGTAGGCGGTGACGGCGGTGTCGACGTTGTACTTCGCGTCGCCGGGCGCGATGGGGGTGGTCGGGTCGGCGGGGCTGTCGTGCAGCGGGTCCTGGTGGTTGGTGGGGCCGGTGGCGTCCCAGGAGCCGTGCATGTCGTACGTCATGACGTCGGCGTAGTCCAGGTAGGCGCCGATCTTGTCGGTCTCCAGGTAGGCGATCTTGTCCTGGCCGCTGGGGAGCGCCGCGGTCAGCAGGAAGTGCTTGCCGACGGTGGCGCCGTAGGCGTCGAGTTCGGTGCGGAACTCCTTGAGGAGCAGGGTGAAGTTCGTCTTGTCCGCGGCGGAGTAGTGGTTGCCGGTGTGGCCGCCGGGGGAGCCGGGGTACTCCCAGTCGATGTCGACGCCGTCGAAGAGGCCGGCGGCGGACGCCGCCCCGCCGGACGGGTCGCCCTGCACGTTGGCCGGCAGGTTGCCCTTGAGGAACATGTCGATGCACGAGGACACGAACGCCTTGCGGGAGGCGTCGGTGGCGGCCGCGTCGGAGAAGTACTTGGAGTAGGTCCAGCCGCCGAGGGACACGGTCAGGCGCAGGTTCGGGTACTTGGCCTTGAGCGCGCGCAACTGGTTGAAGTTGCCCTTCAGGGGCTGCTCGTAGACGTCCGCGGTGCCGTCGACGCTGTCGCCCGCGGCCACGTCGGCCTGGTAGTCGGCGTAGGCGTCGCCCGCGCCGTCCCCGGCGTTCGGGTCGTCCTCGTTGGCGGCGTCGGACGCCTTGATGGCCTCGAAGCACTGGTGGGTGCTCGGGTGGACGTTCTCGAACGCGTAGGTCACCACGTCCAGCTTGGCGGCCGCCCCGGTGGTGCCGATCTGCTTGGGGTAGTAGGCGTTCTCGTAGATGCCCCACTGGTCGAAGTAGGCGGAGCGGAACGGGTGCGCGGCGGGCGCGGCCGAGGTCGTGGCGGTGACCGGGTCGGACAGCGTCGCCGACGCGTGCCCGGAGCGGTCGTACGCCTGGACGGCGAAGGTGTACGCGGTGTTCGGCAGCAGCGAGGTGACCGCGACCGTGGTCCCCATCGAGGTCGCCACGATCTGGCCGCCGGAGTACACCTTGTACGCGGCGACGTCGCCGTTCTGCGACTTGTCGGTGGACTTGGCCCAGCTGAGCACGACCGCGCCACCGGTGACCTTGGTCGTGGTCAGCCCGGTCGGCGTGGTGATCTTGCCGTCGCCGGTGGGCCCGCCGGGCGACGTCGGCGGCGTGGTGG
>WRCZ01000145.1 GCA_009783685.1 Actinomycetes bacterium | reverse complement strand
GCGCGTCCTGGGCGGGCGTCACGGAAAGCGTCGCCCGGCTGCTGGAGTGGCGTGCCTCGACAGTGTACTGGGCCGTCAGATCCACCTGGCCGCCCGCGGTTCGGGCGGGCGTGACCGGCACGTCCACCTGGGTGTGGGCGCCGCGGGGCAGCGGGGGAACGCGGACGGTGCCGGCGGTCCAGCCGGCGGGGACGTCCAGGGTGAGGGTGCCCGCGGCCAGCGGCGTCGCCGCCTGGTTGGTGACCGTCACCTGCACCGAGCCGGCGGTGCCCGCGGCCAGCGGCTGGGTGCCGACCGCCAGCGGGGCGCACACGCCGCCGAGCCAGTCCAGGCCGAACGAGGCGTACGTCATCTGCTGGTAGCCGGCGCGCTCGTAGAACAGGCCGACCCGCCCGCCGGGCAGGGTGGCGAGCGTCGAGTAGGCGGAACTCTGCGGTTCGACGACCCGGGAGACCGGCCAGGACTTGCCGTCGTCGCAGGACATCCGGACGGTCAGGTTGCGCCGGACGGAGGGGTCGGCGGTGTTCGACAGCAGCAGCCAGTGCGCCCGGGGATCGCTCGCCGGGGCGTCGGGCGCGTAGCGGATGATCGCGCCGTTGTCGCCCGGGTCGATCTGGGCGGGGTCCGGCTGCGGCGCGGAGTAGGTGACGCCGCCGTCGTGCGACAGGGCCACCAGGCGGTGCGGCGCGGCGCGGACGTTGAGCATCACCGAACCGTCGGCCAGTTGCACGGTCTTGTTCTCGTCCATGCCCGGGCCGACGGGGGTTCCCATGTGCCAGGTGTCGCCGTCGTCGTCGCTGTAGGCGCTCACGGCGTAGTTGCCGCCGCTCGCACCGACGGCGTACTGCTGGATCAGGCGGCCCGCGTACGGTCCCGTGGTGAGCTGGATGCCCTGGCCGGACGCGGCGAACATGCCCTTCCACGCCGGGTCCTTGATCTGCGCGGTGATCCGCCGCGCGTGCCAGGTGACGCCGTCGTCGTCGGAGTAGCTGTAGTCGGCCTGGAGCACGTTCGGGTCGTCCGGGTCGTTGCCGGTGTGCGAGCCGGCGAAGCCCTGGTTGACGGAGGCGGCGTAGAACAGGAAGACCCGGCCGGTGCGGCGGTCGACGAGCAGGCTCGGGTCGCCGAAGCCCTGCGGCGCCGGGCCGGTGCGCACGACCTGCTGCGCGGTCCAGGTGCGGCCGCCGTCGGTGCTGCGCCGGACCAGGTCGGTGATGGGGCTGGGCAGGTCGGCCATGCTCGGCCGGCCGTCGTACGCCGCCAGGAGCGTGCCGCGGCCGGTGACCGCCAGCGCCGGGATGCGGTACTGGGGGTAGCCGTTCGTGTCGCGCGTGGCGAGATCGGTCCGGGTGAGCGCCGGCGTGCCGGCGGCGGGGGCGGCGGCGGGAGGGCCTGCCGCGGGGGCGGCGCGGGCCGGGACCGGGACCAGGGCGAGGGCGAGGGTGAGCAGCGTTGCTGTGCCGAGCCGGCGGATGCGCATGCGGTCTCCTCGGGCCTGAGGCGAAAGTGGACATCACATGTCTGATGTCAGGGGGGGACGCTAGGGCGGCAGGTGATGCCCGGTCAAGAACCGTGCTGCGCCAACCTGAAGAGACGAAGCCCGTTCGCGTCAGAAATGAGCAGCACATAGCGTCAATCACGCACGCGCAGGGTTGACAGCCGACCCCAGTGGTGGTCTAGTCCACCTGCTCTCGCACGTCAGGCTCCACTCCGCTCGCTCGCTCCGCAGCCTTGCCAGGAGGACAGCCCATGCATCAGACGTACGACTCCGGCCCCACCCGGACCAGGCACCGGACCCTCGCCGCCGGCCTCACCCTCGCGCTCGGCGCCGCACTGCTCGGCGGTTCGGCCGCGCTGGCCAGCGCCAGCCCCGGCAACTCGGACGCGCCCGCCGCCCCGCAGATCCTCCCGACCCCCCAGTCCCTCACGGTGCGTTCCGACCGGGTGACCGTCACCCCGCAGGTGACCCTGGTGGCCGGGGCGTCCGCCGACGCCTCGGCACTCCAGGTCACGGAGAGCGCGCTGCGCGCGGCCGGAGCCCACAGCGTCGTCCGCGCCGACGGCCCCGCCGGCTCCGGCGAACTGACCGTGTACGTCGGCGGCGCCGACCAGGACGCGCGGCTCGCCGACCTCGGCCTGCCGGGGACCGCCGGCCTGCCCGCCGAGGGCTACGAACTGGGCGCCGGCGGGCAGCGCATCGTCCTCGCCGGCGCCGACGCCGCGGGCACCTTCTACGCCGCGCAGACGCTCCGGCAGGTGCTGGAGCCGACCGGCACCGCGCCCCGCCGCACCGTCACCGGGCTCGCCGTGCGGGACTGGCCGGCGGCCCCGCTGCGCGGGGTGGTCGAGGGCTTCTACGGCACGCCCTGGTCGGACCAGGCACGTCTCGACCAGTTCGACTTCTACGCCCGCCACAAGCTGAACACCTACGTGTACTCGCCCAAGGACGACCCGTATCTGCGCGCGCAGTGGCGGGACCCCTACCCCGCGGACAAGCTCGCCGTGCTCGAACAGCTGGTGGACCGCGCCACCGCCGACCACGTCGACTTCACCTACGCCCTCTCCCCCGGACTGTCCGTCTGCTACAGCTCGCAGGCCGACGCCCAGGCGCTGATCGCGAAGTTCCAGTCGCTGTGGGACATCGGCGTGCGCTCCTTCGCGGTGCCGCTGGACGACATCAGCTACACCACCTGGAACTGCGACGCCGACAAGGCGAAGTGGGGCACCGGCGGCGGCGCCGCGGGCGCCGCGCAGGCGTACCTGCTCAACGAGGTGCAGCAGGGCTTCATCGCCACGCACCCCGGAGCCCGGCCGCTGCAGATGGTGCCCACCGAGTACTACGACACCGGGGCCAGCCCCTACAAGACCGCCATCGCCGGGCAGTTGGACGCCGGGGTGCTGGTGGAGTGGACCGGCGAGGGCGTGGTGGTGCCGACCATCACCACCGCCCAGGCGCAGCGCGCGCAGCAGGTCTACAACCACAAGATCCTGGTCTGGGACAACTACCCGGTCAACGACTACGTCACCCAGCGCCTGCTGCTGGGCCCCTACGTCGGCCGTGACGCGGACCTGACCGGGCAGATCGCCGGGCTGACGGCCAATCCGATGATCGAGCCGTACGCGTCGAAGATCGCGCTGTCCACCGTCGCGGACTACCTCTGGAACTCCGCCGCGTACGACGCCGGTCAGTCGTGGACGGCCGCGCTGAGCGAGCAGGCCGGCGGCGACGCGCGCGCCACCGCCGCACTGCGCGCCTTCGCCGACCTCAACCGCTCCTCCCGGCTCGACACCACGCAGGCGCCCGAACTCGCCGCCGCGCTCAAGGACTTCTGGACGCGGTGGACCACCGACCCGCAGCGGGCGGTGCGCGACCTGCGCCCGCGGCTCGCCGCGGTGGCCGCCGCGCCCGGCGAGCTGCGCGCCCGGCTGCCCCAGCAGGACGGGTTCCTGGCCGACGCCGGGCCGTGGCTCGACGCGACCCAGGACTGGGGGCGCGCCATGGTCACCGCCCTGGACATGCTCGGCCAGCAGAACGCCGGTCACGCCGCCGCCGCGTGGGCGGACCGCCAGCAACTGCCCGCGCTGGTCAAGTCGGCCTCGACGCACACCTACACGGGTCTGTCCGGCTCGCCCGTGAACGTCGTGGTGGGCGACGGCGTCGCCGACGCGTTCGTCACCGCGGCGATGAACCGGTACGCCGCCACGCTCGGCGTGACCGCCGTGCGTCCCACCGCGGTGACCTCGCTGGGCACCTACCAGACCGACGTCCCCGCGAACTACGTCGACTCCTCACCCGACACGTTCTTCTGGTCCGACAGCGCCCCGTCGGTCGGCGACTACGTGGGGGTGGACCTCGGCGCGGTCCGGCCGATCAGCACCGTGGACGTCCTGATGTCCAAGCCCGACCGGCTCGACGACTACCTCCACCACGCCACGCTGGAGTACTCCGCCGACGGGACGACCTGGCACGCGCTCGGTGACTTCACCGACACCCCGGAGGTCAAGGCCACGGCGCCGGCCGGGGCCACGGCCCGCTACGTGCGACTGCGCGCCACCGCGACGCAGACGAACTGGGTGGTCGTCAGGGACTTCGCGGTCGGGCCCGCCGCCGTCCCGCCGGCCGCCTCGGGCGGTCCCGCGCCGGCGTCCGGCTCGTCGCTGGCCGCGGCGGTCGACGGCGACCTCGACACCGCCTACCGCGCGGCCGCCGCGCCCGCGTCCGGCGACGCGCTCACCGTCACGCTGCCGTCGGGCGGGCCGCTGGACTCCGTGGCGATCGTGCAGCCGGGCACCGGGGCCGCGCAGGCGACCGTCCAGATCCAGGTCGGCGGCGCGTGGCGCACCATCGGCGGCCTGGGCGGTCCGGTCACCGACCTGACCGCGCACGGCTGGGCGGCCACGGCGGTCCGGCTGCTGTGGACGACGGGCGGCCCGGCGCCCGCGATCTCCGAGATCGTGCCCCGGTATCCCGCCTCGTGAAGTGAAGGATCCCGCCCCTTCGTGAAGGCCCCCTTCGTCAAGGACCCCTTCGTGAGGGTCCCTTCGTGAAGGATCCCGCCCGGGTGCCGACCCCTCCTCCGGCACCCGGGCGGACTTCACCCCGGCCCCTGATCGGGGCCGGAGGCCATGGGACGCCCTCAGACGGTCAGCCGGCGCAGCGTGGCGAAGCCACCGGCGAGCATGACCGCGACGGCGGCGGCGAGGATGCCGGTGAGGCCGACGGCGGTGAGGGCGGTGCAGAAGTGACCGACGCGGTTCCAGCCGTGCAGCCCCGTCACGATCACCGCGGCGAGGGCCAGCACGCCGAGCTGCGCCGCGCCGAAGACCATGGTGCCGGGCAGCCCGGAGCGGCGGTGGATCAGCCCGTACCACATGCCGTAGACGAAGAGGAGCACGAACAGGGTTGCCGCGGTGAGCCACGACCGGTACCAGGGGCCGTCCAGGAGGTAGGGGACGCGGAAGTAGGCCATGTGCATGCCCCAGCCGCCGGTGGCGCTCTCGACGCCCTGGCCGGCGGTGACGACGAGCCCGAAGCACACGGCCAGCGCCAGGGCCAGCGAGGTGACGCCGAGGAAGTAGGTGCGCCGGCTGACCCCGATGCTGAGGGCGAACGGCAGCGCGTTGGCGACGGACTGCACGCCGAGGACGAACACGACGAGGAACGCCGCGGCCAGCCCGCCGACCCAGCGGCGGTCGCTGTGGCCGGCGGGGGTGAGCTGCAGGATCACCACGTCGAGGACGAAGCCGAAGGCCGCCCACGCCCAGGGCAGGAGGAGGAAGGTCACGCGGTCGACGAGCAGGTAGCGGACGACGTTCCCGATCGGGGTGGCGCGCATCAGGAGGCCTCCGCGGCGGTGAGGGCGGACGGGTCGTGGCGCTCGGCCGCGTGGACCGCGAGCTGCTGGAGGGTGAGCCCCTCCAGGCGCAACCGCAGGTGCCCGGCGAGTTCGCGGTCGCGGGAGTCGAGCCGGCCGACCATCACCGCCCGGGTGTTCGTGCCCAGCGTGCGGGTGCTCAGCGTGGTGCGGCCGGCGATGAACCGCTCGACGTCCCGGGCCGGGCCGGTGACGGTCGTGGCGGTGCCGCGCAGGTCGTCGGTGGCCGCGTCCAGGACCAGCCGGCCGTGGTCGACGACCACGATGCGGTCGAGGAGTTCTGCGGCCTCGTCGACCAGGTGCGTCGAGAGCAGGATGCACCGCGGGTGGGCGGTGTAGTCGGCCAGCAGCTGGTCGTAGAAGAGGGTGCGGGCGACCGCGTCCAGGCCCGCGTAGGGCTCGTCGAACAGGGTGACCTCGGCGCGGGCGGCCAGTCCGATGGTGATGCCCAGCGCGGTCCGCATGCCGCGCGACAGCTTCTTGATCGGCCGGGACGGCGGCAGTTCGTATGCGTCGACCAGCGTGGCGGCCAGATCGGCGTCCCAGTTCGGGTACATGAGCGAGGCCGCCGCGATCGCGTGCCGCACCTTCAGGTCGGGATACGTCTGGTCCTCCCGGACCAGGACGATCCGGCGCAGCACCGCGTCGTTCTCCAGCGGTTCCGCCCCGAGCACCCGCACCTGGCCGGACGTGGCGAACTCCTGGCCGCCCAGGATGCGCAGCAGCGTCGTCTTCCCGGCGCCGTTGCGCCCCACCAGCCCGGCGATGCACGGCGTGCCGATCTCGAAGGTGACGCCGGCCAGCGCCTCGTGGTTGCGGTAGCGCCGGCCGAGCCCGGTGACGGAGATCGCCGGCGTCATGCCTCTCCCCCCACCGTCACGTCGACGGAGGCGAGTTCCTCACGCACCAGCCCGAGCAGTTCCTCCGGCCCGATCCCCAGCCGTGCCGCCTCGACCGCCAGCGGCCGCACGTAGCGGTCGGCGAAACGGCGCCGCCGGGCCTGCACCAGCCGCTCCCGCGCGCCCTTGGCGACGAACATCCCCACGCCCCGCCGCTTCTCCACCAGCCCCTCGTCGGAGAGCACGGTGAGGCTGCGCGCGGCGGTGGCCGGATTGACCCGGTAGAACGCCGCGAGTTCGTTGGTGGAAGCGACCCGTTCGCCCTCGCCCACGGTGCCGTCGGCGATCTGGTTCGCCAGCTCGTCGGCGATCCGGGCGAAGATCGGCCCGCCGTCGTCCTGGAATGACATGACGCCTCCCTCGCTCTACTGGTTACCCACCTTAGTGGGTAACCAGTAGAGCGAGCAAGCGGGGCGCCCGGGCCGGTCGGGTCAGGCGAACTCCAGGGCCACGACGGCGGCACCGTTGCTCACATAGGTGCGCGCGGCCGATGTCGTGGAGGACCAGAGGGCCGCCGCGACGGGGGCGTCGAGGGGAAGCGTCCAGATCGGGCTGCCGTCGGACAGGGCGTAGGCGGTGAGGACGGACCCGGTGCCGGAGGTGACACCGAGGAGCACGAGCCCGGCCTGGACGCCGAGGACCTGCGCCAGGCCGGCGATGGACGGGGTGTGCCACAGCTCGCGCCCGTCCCGCAGGCGGTACGCGGTGAGCGGCCCGCGCCCCGCGGTGATGTCGGTGCCGACCGGCGGCGCGGCGGAGGTGAACACCGTGTCGCCGTAGGGCGCCAGTTGCTGGATGTCCGGCGGCCGCGCCCGCCACAGCGTGCGGCCGGTGACGGCGTCCAGCGCGGCGAACGCGCCGTCGGCCAGGCTGAGCCGGACGAGCACGGTGCGGCCGTCGGCGCTGACCTGCGAGAAGGTCGCGAGCGTCGCGTCGGTGATCTGGTCCCCCGGGTCGAGCCCGCTGGGCACCGTCCACAGCGCGCGCCCGTCGGACAGCCGCAGCCCCGCCAGCTCGGCGGTGTCGTACCGCAGGCCGACGGCGATCCGGTCGCCGGGCTCGTCGCCCACGCCGAGGACGTCCGGCTCGTAGCGCCACAACTGCGCGCCGGTACGCGGGTCGAGGCCGCTGACGCTGCGCCGGTCGTCGGTGGCGCCCGCCCGGGTCACGCACAGCACGACGCCGCCGCGCGGATGGACCTCGACCCGCTGCGCCTTGCGGTGCCAGCGGGCCTTGCCGGCGGCGTCGACGCCGTACAGCGTGCCGGTCAGCGTGGAGGTCACGTACGCCCAACCGCCGCTGCCGGCCTGCACGGAGAGGTCCTGCGCCTCCGGGTTCGGGTCGCCGGGCGGGGCGAACCGCCAGCGCTCGTCGCCGGTGGCGAGGTCGCGGGCGTGCACGAAGCCGTCGAGCTCGACGCCGTAGACGGTGTGCCCGTCGGTGGCCGAGGCGGCCGAGCCGAACGGCTTGCTCTGCCACGCCGCGGCGCCCGAGCCCGGGTCGAGGGCGACGGTGCCACCGGACGCCGCGGCGGTGAGCAGCAGCCGGCCGCGGGCCGCCGTCCACACCCGGGGAAAACCCTGCGGGACGCGCCGGCGCCACAGGACGCGCGGCGGCTTCGGACGGTCCCGGCCGCCGCCGCCACGGCCGCCGGCGAGGTACCAGCCGGTGAGCGCGGTGGCCGCCAGGCCCCCGCCCGCGGTGGCCAGCACCTGGCGCCGGCCGAACCGGCGGACGCGGACCTGCGCGAGTTCCTCGCGCACCTTCTCGGTGCGGCGCCGCAACTCCCGTTCGACGGGGTCGGGCAGCCACCCCGCGCCCGGCAGCGCCGGCGCGCCGAACAGCTCCGGCAGTCGCGGCACCGCGGGACGCTGGAAGGCGTCCTTGGCCATGCACGCGGCGAGCGCGTCGTGCAGGCCCGGCGGGACGCCGTCGAAGTCGGGCTCCTCGTGCAGGGTGCGGTACATCAGGACGTGCATCCCGGTCGAGCCGAACGGGCCCCGGCCGGTCGCGGCGAACACCAGGGTGGCGCCCAGCGAGAAGACGTCGCCCGCGGCCGTGCAGGTGCGCCCGGACACCTGCTCGGGCGGCATGTAGCCGGCGGTGCCGATGATCTGCCCGGTGCCGGTGAGGGCCGCGCCGTCCACGGCGCGGGCGATGCCGAAGTCGATGACGCGCGGACCGTCGTCGGCCAGCAGGATGTTGGAGGGCTTCAGGTCGCGGTGCACCAGGCCCGCCGCGTGGATCGCGGCCAGCGCCTCGGCGAGGCCGGCCGCCAGCGCGCGCACGGTGTCCTCGGGCATCGGCCCGTGGTCGGCGACGGCGTCGGCGAGCGAGGGCGCGGCCAGGTAGGCGGTGGCGAGCCAGGGCCGCGCGGCGTCCGGGTCGGCGTCCAGCACCGGTGCCGTGTAGGCGCCGCTGACGCTGCGCGCGGCCTCCGCCTCGGCGCGGAACCGCTCCCGGAAGTGCGGGTCCTGGGCGTAGGCCTCCCTGACCACCTTCACCGCGACGGGCCGTCCCGCGCGCGTCGTCGCCAGGTAGACCCGGCCCATGCCGCCGGCGCCGAGCAGCCGCACCACCCGGTACGGGCCGACGGTCGTCGGGACCCGCGTCCCGCCGGTGTCCTGCGGCGGGCCTGCGGGCAGCCGCGGGTCCACGGGCGGCTGCGGGAGCGTCATTTGGCGTCCGCCGGGTACGCGGCGACCCGCCCCGCACCGCTGACGACCACCGTGCTGCCGTGCACGGCCACCCCCCACTGGTCCAGCAGGGCCGTGGTGCTGCCGCCGCCGATGGAGGGCGAGGGCGACGCGGCACCGCCGCTCCCCGAGGTCGAGCCGCTCGTGGCGGACCCGCCCGGTTTCTGCCGCAGCGACCACAGTTGCCGCCCGTCGGAGGTCCGCAGCACCAGGCACCCGGACGTGCCGCCGGTCATCGACACGCCCTCCTTGCTGACCGACAGCGGGCTGAACAGGACCGCCGTCACCTGCTCCGACGCGGCCATGGTGCGGCCCAGCATGCTGTACGCGGACAGCTGGATGGGGCTCTCCACCTGCCACTTGACGGCTCCGGTGCTCAACTCGACGGCGGTGACGTGGCTGCCGTCGTGGGTCAGGACCATCCCGCCGACCACCACCAGGTCCGCCGCCGCGGTCATCGACACCGACCAGCGGCGCTTGCCGGTCACCGCGTCGTACGCGGTCATGCCGCCCTTGAGGCTGACGGTGACGAGCAGGTCGTCGCCCACCGCCAGGCTGGACGTCAACTCCCCGCTGCCCGCCTGCATGTACGCGGGCAGGTGGCTGTCGGGGTCGGCCGGCACCCGCACGGACCAGCGCTCCTTGCCGCTGTCCGCGTCCAGGGCGTGCACCACCAGGCCGGCGTCGGTGTCCTCGGTGTAGTAGAAGCCGTGGGGGTCGGCGGCATAGCGCAGCGTGGACATGGAGTTGGGGACGACGGGCCGCTGCCATCGGATGGTCCCGCCGCCCTTCGCCCGGCTCATGTCGATGGCGGCGACGGTCTCCCCGGACTTGATCTGGCCGGTGATCCCCCCGGTGGGCTTGCCCGCCCCCAACTGCACGGTGTTGACGAGGACGTAGGTGCGGTCGCCGTGGTCGGCGAGCAGGCCGGCCGGCATGGTCGAGAGGGACGGGAGGGTGGCCGCGGTGCGCGCGCGGGCGGTGGCCGGGTCCACGTCCTCCACGACGTACTTCAGGCGGAACGACGAGTCCGTGACCGAGCGGTAGAACACCACGTTGCCGTCGGTCATGCCGAGCAGGACCGCGGTGGGGCCCAGCGGTTCGCCGTCGCCGACCAGTTGCCCGTCCGGCCGCGTCCCGTGCTCCCAGCGGAGCTTGCCCGTCGCGGTGTCGTAGGCCGCGCTGTACGCGGTGTCGCGCAGCACCACCACGTCCCCGTACGCCCGCAGGTCCGGCGCGACCGACCCGGTGCCCGTCCGGGCGGTCCACAACGGCAGGGGCGGCGAGGTGAGTTGGAGCGTGTGGGCCTTCGAGCCGAGCGGGGTGCCGTTGCCCTTGCCCGGCGTGCCGGACGCCTTGGACGTGCCGCCGCCTTTCCTGAGCGCCAGCACCGCACCTCCGGCCCCGAGGCCGCCGGCCAGCACCAGCCCGCCGATCAGCGCCGTCCGCCGCCCGATCGTCGGGCGCTTGCCGGCCGGACCGCCGGGGCCGCGGCCCGGAGGCGGCGCCGCCACCGCCATCAGCTCGGCGTCCCGGGCGCGTTCCGCCAGGTCCTCGCGCAACGCGGGAACCAGCAGGTCCGCCGGGTCGGCGGGCGCCAGTTCCGCCAGCACCTGCTCGGGCGTCGGGCGCCGCGACGGCGTCTTGTCCAGGCAGCGCAGCAGCAGCGGGTGCAGGGCCGCGGGGACGCCGGACAGGTCGGGCTCGGCGGTCACCACGCGGTGCAGCACGCCGTCGTCGCCCGTCCCGAACGGCCCCTCGCCGCAGCCGGCGTACACCAGGACGCAGGCCAGCGCGAAGACGTCGCCGGCCGGGCCGACGTCGTGCAGCGAGGTGATCTGCTCGGGGGCCATGAACGCCGGCGAGCCGATGACCATGCCCGTGCTGGTGATCCGGGTCTCGTCCAGGGCCTTGCTGATCCCGAAGTCGATGAGGCGCGGGCCGTCGGCGGCCAGCAGCACGTTGCCGGGCTTCAGGTCGCGGTGGACGACGCCCGCGGCGTGCACCGCCTGCAGCGCCTCGGCCAGGGCGGTGCCGAGCGCGCGCAGCGCCGGCTCCTGGAAGGACCCGCACACCCGCATCGCCTGGTCGAGCGTCGGCCCCGGCACGTAGGCGGTGGCCACCCAGGGCCGCGCCGCCTCCGGGTCGGCGTCCAGCACGGGCACGGTGTACACGCCGCTCACCCTGCGGGCCGCCGCCACCTCACGCCGGAACCGGCTGCGGAACGCCGGATCGTCCACGTACTCCTCGCGCACCTGCTTGACCGCCACCAGCCGCCCGGCCGTGCTCCGGCACAGCGACACCTCCCCCATCCCGCCGCCGCCCAGCGGCCGCATCACCACGTACGGCCCGATGACGGCGGGCAGCACGACGGTGGGGTCCTCGGCGGCGGGGAGAGGCACGGTGGCCGCGACGGGGGCCGGCTCGCGGGCCGGTACCGGTGCCGTTGCCGGGGCCGGTGTGCCCGCGCCCGCGCCGGGGGGAGGCGGTCCGAAGGCGCCCGCGCCCGCAGGGGGCGGGCCGTACGGGCTGGGGCT
>WRCZ01000144.1 GCA_009783685.1 Actinomycetes bacterium | reverse complement strand
GCCCTGTTCAAGGGGCAGTGGGGCCTGAAGGAGGCCCGCGCGGGCGGGCCGTCGTACGAGGAGCTGGTGGAGACCGAGGGCCGGCCGCGGCTGCGCGGGCTGCTCACCCGCCTGCAGTCGGAGAACCTGCTGGAGGCGGCGGTCGTCCACGGCTACTTCCCGTGCGTGTCCAAGGGCGACGACCTGATCGTGCTGCACGAGGACGGCAGCGAGCGCACCCGGTTCACCTTCCCGCGGCAGCGCCGCGGGCGGCGGCTGTGCCTGGCCGACTACTTCCGGCCCGAGGAGTCCGGCGAGACCGATGTCGTCGGCTTCCAGGTGGTCACCGTCGGCAGCCGCATCTCCGACGCGGCGAACGAGCTGTTCGCCGCCGACTCCTACCGGGACTACCTGGAGCTGCACGGCCTGTCGGTGCAGCTGGCCGAGGCGCTCGCCGAGTACTGGCACGCCCGGGTGCGCGCCGAGCTGGGCTTCGCCGGCGAGGATCCCGACGACGTGGCGGACATGTTCGCGCTGAAGTACCGCGGCGCCCGCTTCTCGCTGGGCTACGGCGCCTGCCCCGACCTGGAGGACCGGGCGAAGATCGCCGAGCTGCTGGAACCGGAGCGGATCGGCGTGAAGCTGTCCGAGGAGTTCCAGCTGCACCCCGAGCAGTCCACCGACGCCATCGTCATCCACCACCCCGAGGCCAAGTACTTCAACGCCCGTTAGCCCAGGCGCCACCAGGCCGTTCCGCCACGTCCGGCGTTCCGTTGCCCGGCGACGTACACTGGCAGATCCGGCAGAGGCCGGTCGCCGTCCCGCGTTCCGCGGGGCGCCGCGACCGGCCTCTGTGCCCCCCGGAAGCGGGCACGTGTCCACCACGCCGAGCCTGGAGCACCGAGTCGAGGAGTGGGGCGTATGACCAGCAGCATCCCCGTCGCCGCAACCCGCATGGCGCAGGGCCCGGCACCCCACGCGGTGCTGCTGGACCTGGACGGCACCCTGGTGGACACCGAGGGGCTGTGGTGGGCGGCGGAGAGCGAGGTCTTCGCCGATCTCGGGCACGTGCTGGACGAGGTGCACCGCTCCGTCGTCGTCGGCGGCCCGATGGCCCGCAGCCTCGGCCACCTGATCGAGGTGACCGGGGCCGCCGTCTCCGCGGCGGAGCTGACCCCCGCGGTGAACCTGCGCTTCGAGCAGCTGATCGCGCGCGGCGCCCCGCTGATGCCCGGCGCCCGGCGGCTGCTCACCGAGCTGACCGCGCACGGCATCCCCACCGCGCTGGTCTCCGCCTCGCACCGCAGGACGATCGACGCGATGCTCGCCTCGCTGGGCGCCGAGCACTTCGCCTTCACCGTCGCCGGCGACGAGGTGCCGCGCACCAAGCCGCACCCGGACCCGTATCTGACCGCCGCGGCACGGCTCGGGGCCGACCCGGCGGCCTGCGTGGTCGTCGAGGACACCCTCACCGGAGTCGCCTCCGCGGAGGCCGCGGGCTGCCGCGTCGTGGCCGTCCCCTCGGTGGTCCCGATCGAGCCGGCGCCCGGCCGTACGGTGCTGCGTTCGCTCGAGGAGTTGAGCATCCCTTTTCTGCGCTCTTTGAACACGGCCCTTCACTGAGCGTCGCCATCAGGGAATTCCCAGGCGTCTCTGCACGAACTTTGGTATCCCGTTGGTGCTGATCACACGCAATCTCGGTATCGTCGCCGGAGCGTGCGCGCGGAGTGTGCTGGAATACCTGCGGTGACCCCGCGACAAGGCGGCCCGGCCGCCGAGCGCGTCAGCCATCCCGGCTTCGGCCTGCCCCGGACTCGGGTGCGTGGACGGCCTGTTCGGCTGCGTGACGTCACCACGGGGGTCCACCGGCACATGTGCAGTAGCAAGAGGAGAACAACGACGATGAATCGCAGGCTTCTGGTGCTGCCCGCCCTGCTGGGCGTACTGACACCCCTGGTGAGCGGGTGCGGCAGCTCCGGCGGAGGGAGCGGCGACAGTGGCAAACCCATCGTCGTTGGCACCACCGACAGCATCGAGATGACCAAGGACAACCCTGCTCCCCTCGATCCGGCCACCTCGTACGACAGCGCGACCTGGAACATCTTCTACAACACCTTCCAGATGCTGCTGAGCTACCCCCGCAGCAGCACCACGCCGTCCCCCGACGCGGCCTCCGAGTGCCACTACACGGACACGTCCACGCTGACGTACCAGTGCACCCTGCGGGACAATCTGAAGTTCTCCAACGGTGACAAGATCACGTCCGCGGACGTGAAGTTCTCCATCGACCGGATGCAGAAGATCAACTGGCCCACCGGCCCGGCGTCCCTGATATCCGGCGTGAAAGCGGTGAACACCCCCGACGACCGGACCGTCGTCTTCCAGCTCAAGGCTCCTGACGCCACGTTCCCCGCGAAGCTGGCGACCCCGGCCGCCGCGATCATGGACAGCAAGGTCTACGACATGAGCAAGCCGTACGACGGCTACAAGCTCATAGGCTCCGGCCCCTACGTCCTCAAGTCGTACTCCGCGACCAAGGAGGGCACCTTCGAGAAGGGCGAGTTCGTCAAGAACTCGAACTACCAGGGCGCGCTCAAGCTGAACAACGGCAAGGTCGACCTGCGGATGTTCGAGGACTCCAAGAAGATGGAGTCCGCCCTGAAGGCCGGCCAGCTGGACGTGATGTCCCGCCAGCTCGACCCGGACCAGATCAAGGAACTCCAGGCGAGCACCGACCCCAAGATCAAGCTCACCGAGGCGCCGGGCGGCGAGGCTCGCTACCTGTTCCTCAACACCTCCTCGGTCGACCTGAAGACCAAGGCCGTCCGCCAGGCCATGGCCATGGTCCTGGACCGCCAGGCCATCACCAAGAACGTCTACAAGCGCACCGCCGACCCGCTGTACTCGGTCGTGCCGCAGGGCATCTCGGGCCACGTCAACTCGTTCTTCAACGTCTACGGGAACCCGAACACCAGCGCCGCCAAGCAGAAGCTGAAGAGCGCCGGCATCACCAGCAAGGTCCCGCTGACCATCAACTTCCGCCGCGACAACGGCGGCACGATGAACCAGCCCGAGGCCGAGGCGATCGCCCAGCAGCTCAACGACACCGGGCTGTTCGACGTCACCACGAAGAGCGAGCAGTGGAACGCCTTCCTGAAGGCGGCCTCCGAGCGCAAGTACGAGATCTTCGCGATCAGCTGGCTCCCGGACTTCCCGGACCCGGACAACTACATCGCGCCGTTCTTCGACAAGGACAACTTCCTCAACCTGCCGTACCAGAGCACCGAGATCCAGAACACGATCCTGCCCGAGACCCGCGGCATGGCGGCCCGCAGCACCGCCAGCACGGACTTCAAGACGGCGCAGGACATCATCGCCCAGGACGTCCCGATGCTCCCCCTGTGGCAGGGCAAGCAGTACATCGCCGCACGCAGCGACATCACCGGTGTCGAGTGGGCGCTGAACTCCTCCACCACCACGCAGTTCTGGGAGCTGGGCCGTGGCGTTACCGGGTGATCCGACCGCAAGGAGAGCGTCGAGGATGAACCGCAAGCTGCTCGTCATGCCGGCCCTGCTGGGCCTGGCGACACTGCCGCTGGCCGGATGCGGATCCGGTGGCGGCAGTGGGGGCGGCGGCCGGCCGATCGTGGTCGGCACGACGGACGTGTTCCAGATGTCGAAGGACGACCCGGCCCCGTTCGACCCGGCGACCGCGTACGACATCGAGAGCTGGAACATCTTCAGCAACACCTACCAGACGCTGCTGCGGCTGCCGCGCAGCGGCACCGACCCGCAGCCCGAGGCCGCCAAGGAGTGCCACTTCTCGGACAGCCAGGGCGAGCAGTACCGGTGCACGCTGCGCAGCGGCCTCACGTTCTCCAACGGCCGCAAGATCACCTCGCAGGACGTCAAGTTCTCCATCGACCGGGTGCGGCGGATCAACGATCCCAACGGCCCGGCGAACCTGCTGAGCAACCTGGACACGGTGGAGACGCCCGATCCCTCGACGGTCGTCTTCCACCTGTCCGGGCCGGACTCCACCTTCCCGTTCAAGCTCGCCACCCCGGCCGCCGACATCGTCGACAGCCAGGAGTACGGCGCCACCAAGGCGCACGCGGGCTACTCGGTGGTGGGGTCCGGCCCCTACACGCTCGCGTCGTTCACCCCGGGCAAGAGCGCGGTCTTCAGCCGGAACTCCCGTTACAAGGGCTCCCTGAAGATCAACAACAGCAAGATCGAGCTGCGGTTCTTCACCTCCTCGGCCTCGATGATGAAGGCGCTCCGGGCCGGCAGCATCGACGTGATGAGCCGGACCATGTCCCCGGCGCAGATCAACGACCTGGCGGACGGCGCGGACCCGGAGATCAAGCTCACCGAGGCGCCCGGCACCGAGATCCGCTACCTGGTCTTCAACACGGCCGACCCCACGGTGGGGAAGCTCGCGGTCCGCAAGGCCGTCGCCGACCTCGTCGACCGGCAGACCCTCACCCACGACGTGTACCAGCGGACCACCACCCCGCTGTACTCGCTGGTCCCGCAGGGCATCACCGGGCACACCAACGCGTTCTTCAACGCCTACGGCGACCAGCCCAACCTGGCCGCCGCCCGCCGCGTCCTGGACCAGGCCGGCATCGACACCCCGGTGCCGCTGACGCTGTCGTACACCACGAACCACTACGGCGAGGCGACCGCGCCGGAGTTCACCATGCTCAAGGACGAGCTGGAGTCCGGCGGCCTGTTCCGGGTCACGCTCCAGGGCATGGCCGACTGGAACGCCTACAAGAGCGCGTACCGGGCGCACAAGCTCCAGGTGTTCGGCATGGGCTGGTTCCCCGACTTCCCCGACCCGGACAACTACATCGCCCCGTTCTTCGGCAACGACGACTTCCTGAACCTGGCGTACGTCAACCCGCAGATACGGGACCAGATCATCCCCGGCACCCGGCAGAAGACCGCCCGCAGCGGCGCGGTGGCCGACTTCGAGCAGGCCCAGCAGGACATCGCGCGCGACGTGCCGATCGTGCCGCTGTGGCAGGGCAAGCAGTACATCGCCGCGCGCAGCGACATCACCGGCACCGAGTGGGCGCTCAACGCCTCCTCGACCACCCAGTTCTGGGAGCTGGGCCGCGGCGTGGCCACGAACTGACCGCGAGCCGGGCGGCCCCCGCGGGGGCCGCCCGGCCGGGGCGGGTCAGGTCCCGCTCAGTTCGCGCCCGGCCGCACCAGGCCGCTCTCGTACGCGTACACCGCCGCCTGCACCCGGTCGCGCAGCGCCAGCTTGGTCAGCACATGGCCGACGTGGGTCTTGACCGTGGTCTCGCTGACGAACAGCTCGGCGGCGATCTCCGCGTTCGACAGCCCGCGGGCCACCAGCTTGAGCACCTCGACCTCGCGCTCGGTCAGCGCGTTCAGCGGCTGCGGCACCGCCTCCTCGCCCGACGGCAGCCGGCCGGCGTACTTGTCCAGCAGCCGGCGCGTGATGCTCGGCGCCAGCATCGCCTCGCCCGCGGCCACCACCCGGATCGCCTGCACCAGCTCCGCGGCCGGCGCGTCCTTGAGGAGGAAACCGCTGGCCCCGGCGCGCAGCGCCTCCACCACGTACTCGTCCAGGTCGAAGGTGGTGAGCACCAGCACCTTGGCCGGGCCCGAGCGGTCGGGGCCGGTGATCTGCCGGGTGGCCTCCACGCCGTCCATCCTGGGCATCCGGATGTCCATCAGCACCACGTCCGGCTGCAGCGCCCGCACCTGGTCCAGCGCCTGCTGGCCGTCGCCGGCCTCGCCCACCACCGCCAGATCGGACTCCGCCTCCAGGATCATCCGGAATCCGGTGCGCAACAGGGGCTGATCGTCCACCAGCAGGACGCGAATGGCCACGGGTACTCCTTTGCTAGACCGAGTCATTCTTGCCCACGACGGGCAGCAGACCCGGTTTTTCCGCCAGCGGATACGGCGGGGGAGTCCCCCCGAATTCGGGACAGAACGCCTGGTGGTCGCACCAGGCGCAGAGCGGGCCGCGGCGCGGGCGCCACTCGCCGCTGGCCGTCGCCTCGCTGATCGCCTCCCACAGCGCCTGCAACTTGCGCTCGGTGCGCAGCAGATCCGTCTCGCTGGGGTCGTACGTCAGCAGGTCCCCGCTGCCGAGGTAGACCAGCTGCAGCCGGCGCGGCACCACGCCGCGCAGCCGCCACAGCACCAGGGCGTAGAACTTCATCTGGAACAGCGGTTCGTCCGCGTACTCGGGCCGCGGCGCCTTGCCGGTCTTGTAGTCCACCACCCGCAGGTCGCCGGTGGCCGGGGCGACGTCCAGCCGGTCCACGTACCCGCGCAGCACCAGGCCCGACGCCAACTGCGTCTCCACGTACAGCTCGCGCTCGGCGGGCTCCAGCCGGGTCGGGTCCTCCAGCGTGAACCAGCGGTCCACCAGGTGCTCGGCGCTCTCCAGCCAGTCGGCCAGCGCGGCCGGGTCGGCGGCGCCCTCGACCGCGCCGAACAGCTCGTCCAGCTCCGGCCGGGCCTGCCGCAGCCGCTCCCACTCACCGGCCACCATCGACCGCGCCCGGTCCGCGGTCCGGTCGGCCGCGGGCGCGTCGAAGAGCCGCTCCAGCACGGCGTGCACCACCGTGCCGCGGGTCGCCGCCTGGCTCGGCTTCTCCGGCAGCCGGTCGATCACCCGCAGCCGGTACAGCAGCGGGCAGCGCATGAAGTCCGCGGCCCGCGACGGCGACAGCGAGGACGGCGGCCGCGGCGGCGTCCGCCGGACCGCGCCGGGCCCGGGCTCCTTGGCGTCGGCTTGGGCGTCGGCTGTGGCGTGGTCGGTGGCGTTGTTGGTGGCCTTGCCAGCGGCGTCGTCCGATGCCCCGGCCGCCCCGGCTGCGTCGGCCGCCCCGGCTGCCCCCGCCGCGTCGGCTGCGTCGCGTGCGTCGGTGGAGCTGTCGGGGGCGTCCGATGGCGTGCTCTGGGCAGGGATCTCCATGGCACCCGACCCTATTGCCTGCCACTGACAGCGCAGCGGGCCGGGCAGTGCCCCCGTGTCGTTCGGCGGACAGGGCAATAGCATGGTCGGAGAGCCCCTCGTGCCGCATGATCGGTACGGGGGACTGCATCGATCGAGGGGAACCAGTGAGCGAGAGCGGTCGGCCGCCGTCGGACAACAGCAGCCCCCCGGCCAGGGACGGCGACGGTACCTCCGGCGCGGCCCGGGAGCCGGGCGGCGGCATCCTGATGGGGCGCTTCTTCGGCGTGCCGATCTACGTGGCACCGAGCTGGTTCCTGGTCGCCGCGCTGATCACCTGGGTCTTCGGCGGGCAGCTGGACACCGTGCTGCCGGAGCTCGGCCGGGTCCGCTACCTGGTGTCGCTGTTCTTCGCGATCGCCTTCTACGCCTCGGTGCTCGTGCACGAGCTGGCGCACACCGTCGCCGCGCTGCGCTTCAAGCTGCCGGTCCGCCGGATCCAGCTGCAGTTCTTCGGCGGCGTCTCGGAGATCGAGAAGGAGTCCGACACCCCGGGCCGGGAGTTCGTGCTGGCCTTCGTCGGGCCGCTGCTCTCGCTCGTGCTCGCGGCCGTCTTCTACGGCGCGATGCAGCTGGTCGACTCCGGCACGGTGCCCGGCGTGCTGCTGGCCGGCCTGATGGTCAGCAACCTCATCGTGGCCATCTTCAACTTCCTGCCGGGGCTGCCGCTGGACGGCGGCCGGATGCTGCGCGCCGTGGTGTGGAAGATCAGCGGCAAGGCCATGACCGGCACCGTGGCCGCCGCCTGGGTGGGCCGCGCCCTCGCGCTGGCCGTGCTGATCGGGCTCCCGCTGCTGTCCTACCGCGGCGGCATCAACGGCGGCAGCAGCGGCTCCGACTCGCTGACCGACGCGCTGCTGGCGGCGATCCTGGCCGCGATCATCTGGACCGGCGCCGGCAACAGCCTGCGGATGGCCCGGCTCCGCGAGCGCCTGCCCGGGCTCCAGGCCCGCACCCTGACCCGCCGCGCGGTGCCGGTGGCCTCCGACACCCCGCTCTCCGAGGCGCTGCGCCGCGCCAACGAGGCCGGCGCCCGCGCCCTGGTCGTGGTCGACGGCCGCGGCGACCCGACGGCCCTGGTCCGGGAGTCGGCGATCGTCACCGTCCCCGAGCACCGCAGGCCCTGGGTCGCCGTCAGCGGCCTCGCGCAGGACCTCACGCCCGGGATGCGGGTGTCCGCGGAGCTGGCGGGGGAGGACCTGCTGGACCGGCTGCGGGCCACGCCCTCCACCGAGTACCTGGTCGTCGAACCGACCGGAGAGATCTACGGGGTGCTGTCCACCGCCGACGTCGAGCGGGCGTTCCTGGCGGCGATGTCCCGGGCGTCCTGACCGGGCGGATCGAGCCACTAGACTCGACGCATGTCCGAACCGACCGGTGCCGCCCGCCGACGCGGGCCCTTCAAAGTCGGGGACCAGGTCCAGCTCACCGACCCCAAGGGACGCCACTACACCTTCACGCTCGAAGCCGGGAAGCAGTTCCACACCCACAAGGGCGCCTTCCCGCACGACGAGCTGATCGGTGCCCCCGAGGGCAGTGTGGTACGAACCACGGGAAACGTCGCCTATCTGGCGCTGCGCCCCCTGCTCCCCGACTACGTCCTGTCCATGCCCCGCGGCGCCGCCGTGGTCTACCCCAAGGACGCGGGGCAGATCCTGGCGATGGCCGACATCTTCCCCGGCGCGCGCGTCGTCGAGGCGGGGGTGGGCTCGGGGTCGCTCAGCAGCTTCCTGCTGCGGGCGATCGGCGACCACGGGATGCTGCACAGCTACGAGCGCCGGGCCGACTTCGCCGAGATCGCCACGCAGAACGTCGAGCGCTACTTCGGCGGCCCGCACCCGGCCTGGCAGCTCACCGTCGGCGACCTCCAGGACCACCTCTCGGACACCGACGTGGACCGGGTCATCCTCGACATGCTCGCGCCCTGGGAGTGCCTGGAGGCGGTCTCCAAGGCCCTGGTGCCCGGCGGCATCCTCTGCGCCTACGTGGCGACCACCACGCAGCTGGCGCGCACCGTCGAGGCGATCCGCGAGCACGGCACCTTCAACGAGCCGGCCGCCTGGGAGACCATGGTCCGCACCTGGCACGTGGAGGGCCTCGCCGTCCGCCCGGACCACCGCATGATCGGCCACACCGGCTTCCTGCTCACCGCCCGGCGCCTGGCCGACGGCGTGGAGCCGCCGCTGCGCCGCCGCAGGCCCGCGAAGGGCGCCTACGGCGAGGACTACACCGGTCCCGGCGGCGGCAGCGGGGGCTCCGCCGCCGAGAGCTGACCGCGAGCCCGCTGCCAAGGGGTGATTCCGGCCAACTTCACCGCGCCGCCGCCCGGTTGCCGTCCTCCGGCCACCCGCGCCGGTGTCCGGCCCGCTCCGGGCGCGCGGTGGCATACCGGCCACGAGGCCGCCCGGAGCGCGGCCGGAGCCGCGCCGGAGCCCGGCTCGAACGAGGGGCGGGGCCTGCCGTACGGCAGGCCCCGCCCCCGCCGTTCCGGCCCGGTGTGATGTATGGCACCATGCTGGCCACCCCCGCAGATCGACTCCCTCAGGAGACAGGCCCTTGCAGCCCTCCGCAGGCCCGGCCCTCCCGCACACCCGCAGTCGTACCGTGCACTGGCTGACCACCGCCGTCGGCCTCGGGGCCGTCGTGGCCGCGGTGGCCCTGGTCCAGCCGGCCGACGCCTCGGTCACCGGCGCCACCGGCTCCGGCAAGGCGCCCGCGCACCCCGTCGCCGCCCCCGATCCCAAGGCCGCCACCTACCCGCTCGACTGCCCGCCGGGCGCGGGCGTGGACGTGATCGCGCACGTCTCGGGGGACCTGGACGGGGACGGCCGCCCGGAGACGGTGGCCGTGGTCCGCTGCCACGCCGACACCGGCACCCCGCCGAGCGGCGTCTACATCCTGTCCGCGCCGGCCACCGCCGGTGCGGCGCCCAGGATCGCGCAGATGCTGGTCAATCCGGCCGACGACCGCGAGATCAGCGACTTCCGGCTGGAGGGGCGCACCGTCAAGGCGACCGTCCTCGGCTTCTCCGCTCCCACGGTCCCGCGGTGCTGCCCGGACCTGAAGCGCACCTACTCCTGGGAGTGGCGGGGCGGCCGCTACGTGGCGCTGCCCGGGCCGCTCGCCAACAGCATCTGATCCCCGCGCCGCGGGCGGCGCGGGGGCGTCGCCCGCGGCGGTCCGGCTACTCCGCGTCGGGGCCGTACACCTCGACGTGGTCGGCCGCCCGCCGCACGTGGATGCAGTCGCCGGGGCATTCCTTGGCGGAGTCCACCACGTCCCGCAGCAGGGCCACCGGTACGGGTACCGTGGCACCAGGGGTCTGAAGGAGTTCGGCCTCCTCGCCCTCGGGCGCGGGCCCCTTCACATAGGCCAGCCCGTCGATGTCCAGCTCGAAGACCTCGGGCGCGTACTGGACACAGATCCCGTCGCCGGTGCACAGGTCCTGGTCGATCCAGACTTCGAGCGCCTCGGCCGTCTCGTTGCTCACGGAACCCCATCCCTGCCGTTCGTCGTTCGGGAAGTATCGGGAAGTAACAGCCCCCGACGGCTGTTGACGCAAACGACGATACAACCGGCGGCTTTCGGATGGAGATCGGCGGGTATCTCAGTGGCGGAGGGACGTGCGCAAGGGTGAAGATCGGACACACCGCGATCGTCTTTGTGATCTAGGGGTTTCAACCCCCACCGGCCCAGGTAGGGTCTGGAAACGTCCAGCTCCCCTTGGAGGAGGTGAGGACCGTGGCGGCCCACGACGACGACATCAACCGTGGCGGCCGACCCGCTCGTGGATCGGACGATCCCATGAGCCAGGTCGCCTTTCTTGAGCAGGAGATCGCCGTCCTGCGACGCAAGCTCGCCGACTCTCCGCGGCACACGAGGATTCTCGAGGAGCGGATCGTCGAGCTGCAGACCAACCTGGCAGGCGTGTCCGCGCAGAACGAACGGCTGGCGAACACCCTCCGCGAGGCCCGCGACCAGATCGTGGCCCTCAAGGAGGAGGTCGACCGGCTCGCCCAGCCGCCCGCCGGCTTCGGCGTGTTCCTGCAGGGCAACGAGGACGGGACGGCGGACATCTTCACCGGCGGGCGCAAGCTCCGGGTGAACGTCAGCCCGTCCGTCGAGCTCGACGAGCTGCGGCGCGGCCAGGAGCTGATGCTCAACGAAGCGCTCAACGTGGTCGAGGCCATGGAGTTCGAGCGCGTCGGCGACATCGTCACCCTCAAGGAGATCCTGGAGGACGGCGAGCGCGCCCTGGTGATCGGGCACACCGACGAGGAGCGGGTGGTCCGGCTCGCCGAGCCGCTGCACAGCATCCCGCTGCGCGCCGGCGACGCCCTGCTGCTCGAACCCCGCTCGGGGTACGTGTACGAGCGGGTGCCCAAGAGCGAGGTCGAGGAGCTCGTCCTCGAAGAGGTGCCCGACATCGACTACCGGCAGATCGGCGGCCTGGGCAACCAGATCGAGCAGATCCGGGACGCGGTGGAACTCCCGTACCTGCACGCCGATCTCTTCCGGGAGTACGAACTGCGGCCGCCCAAGG
>WRCZ01000143.1 GCA_009783685.1 Actinomycetes bacterium | reverse complement strand
GTCGGCGCGTACGGGGTCTGGATGTGCGGCGGCGGGGTCTGCACCTGCCCGCCCGCGGACGGGAACACCGAGGCCGCGACGCCCTCGCCGCGGCCGGTGGCGGTGGCGCCCCCGGTGATCAGCGGCATGGTGTTGCGGGCGGTGCCGCCCAGCACCCGGTCGGTCTCGTCGTGCATGGCGTCGGCGGTGGGGAAGCGTTCCGCCGGGTTCTTGCGCAGCGCGCGGGCCACCAGGGCGTCGATGCCCGGGCCCAGCGCGGAGTTGAAGGCGGACGGCGCGGGCGGCGTCTCCTGGACGTGCTGGTACGCCATCGCCAGCGGCGAGTCCGCGTCGAACGGCAGCCGCCCGGTGAGCAGTTCGAAGAGCATGCAGCCGACCGAGTACAGGTCGGAGCGCTCGTCGACGCCGCGGCCGAGGGCCTGTTCGGGCGACAGGTACTGCGGGGTGCCGACGACCATGCCGGTCTGCGTCATCGACGTGACGCCGGACTGCATGGCGCGGGCGATGCCGAAGTCCATCACCTTGACGACGCCGCGCTTGGTGACCATCACGTTGCCGGGCTTGATGTCGCGGTGGACCAGGCCCATTTCGTGGCTGACGGACAGTGCGGCCAGCACGTCGCCGGTGATCTTCAGCGCCTTGTCGGCGGGCATCGCCCCGAACTGGGCGATGTCGGCGGCCAGTACGTCGCCGAGCGGCTTGCCCTCGACGTACTCCATGACGATGTAGGGGACGAGCTGGCCGTCGATCTCGTCCTCGCCGGAGTCGAAGACGGAGACGATGTTGGTGTGGTTGAGCTTGGCGACGGACTGGGCCTCGCGGCGGAAGCGTTCGCGGAAGGACTGCTCGTTGCCGAGGTTGGTGTGGAGGGTCTTGACGGCCACCGGCCGGTCCAGCACCGTGTCATGTGCCAGGTGCACGGAGGCCATGCCGCCCTGGCCCAGCAGATCGCGCAGCACGTACCGTCCGCCGCCGACCGAGCGCCCCGTGTACCCGCCCTGCGTGGCGTCCCCGCTCATCAGTACCGCTACCCCCGTGAAAGGTGATCCGGGACAGACCCGTCCCCGAGCTTGCCCGCCAAGTCTGGCCTATAGCACCGTGACGTCAAGTTCGTTGACCATCTCGTCACCTGATGCGCATCGTGCACGCACAATGCTGTGACCTCGCCCGGATACTGCCGCCCCGGCCTGCCCGGGTGCCCCCCGGGACCGAGTCAAAGGGCCCGCCGACGTCCGGAGACGGTCGACACCCGGACACCGCCGCCCCGGCCGCCCGGGTGCCCCATGGACGTCCACCCTTCGAGCTGGGTTCACGCCGGATGTAGGCATCGAGCCAAAGGGCCCGCCGGTGTCTGGAGGGAGAACGCGCGCAGTGAGCGAAGCGAGCGAGCACGATCGACTGGCAGACACCGGGCCCAAAAGGGCCCGGAGGCGAGAGGCCGGAAAAAAAGCGGCCCCGAACGTTTGATCGGGCGGATCGCGAGCAGACGGCCCACCAGGCTGGCGCAGGGCGGCGGCCCCCACCGGGGCGTGCCCGCCCTGCGGACGCGCCGTGGCCGGTGGTCGAAACACGGTACGGTGGCGCACCAGAGACGATGACGAGCAGACCACGGCACAGCGGCCGAGGGACGGACGACGGCGAGGACTGATGGTCGACCCCAACGAGACGACCGCCGGCATCGGAGCCACCGAGACCTCCGGGCTGTGGGGTGTCGGCGCCATGGTCGGCGACGGCCGCTACCGCCTGACCGGCAAGCTCGGCCGGGGTGGCATGGCCGAGGTGTTCGCCGCCGAGGACGTGCGGCTGGGCCGGATCGTCGCGGTGAAGCTGCTGCGTACCGACCTGGCCGAGGACGCGGTGGCCAAGGCCCGCTTCACGCGCGAGGCGCAGTCGGTGGCCGGCCTCAACCACCACGCGGTCGTCGCCGTGTACGACTCCGGCGAGGACAGGACGCCCACCGGCGCCGTGCCGTACATCGTGATGGAGCTGGTCGAGGGCCACACCATCAGGGACCTGCTGAGCGGGCCCACGCCGCCCCCGGTGGACCAGGCGCTGCTGATCGTCTCCGGGGTGCTGGACGCGCTGGCGTACAGCCACCAGCACGGCATCGTGCACCGCGACATCAAGCCCGCGAACGTGATCATCACCACGACGGGCGCGGTCAAGGTGATGGACTTCGGCATCGCCCGGGCGCTGCACGGCGCGGCCAGCACCATGACGCAGACCGGCATGGTCATGGGCACGCCGCAGTACCTGTCGCCCGAGCAGGCGCTGGGCAAGACCGTCGACCACCGCAGTGACCTGTACGCGACGGGCTGTCTGCTGTACGAGCTGCTGACGCTGCGCCCGCCGTTCGTCGGCGAGACGCCGCTGTCGGTGGTGTACCAGCACGTGCAGGACGAGCCGCGGCTGCCGTCGGAGACGAACGACCGGGTGCCGCCGGAGCTGGACGGCATGGTGCTGCGGGCGCTGGCCAAGCAGCCCGAGGAGCGCTTCCAGAACGCCGAGGAGTTCCGCGGCCTGGTCGGCTACGCGCACCAGGCGCTGATGCAGCAGGGCGGCTGGACCGGCGGCGTGTGGAGCACCGGTCCGGTGACGGGCACGACGGGGTCGGCGGGCGCCGGGACCGCGCAGACCATGGTGCAGCCCGCGGGTCCCGGTGGCCGTGCGGGCACCACCGCGGAGCTCGGCCCGCCGCTGCTGGCCGGCATCGGCGGCACCGGCGGCGACGACGTGCACGGCTACGGCGAGGGGCCGGGCGGCGGGCGCGGGAACCGCTGGGTCAAGCCGGTGCTGTTCGTGGTCGCCGCGGTCGCGGCCGTCGTCCTCGGGGTGTACCTGGCGACGCACGGCAACGGCGGCGCCCACACTCCGGCGGACACCACCCCGCCGTCGGTCACGCAGACCACCGGCCAGGCGCAGGACACGCCGACCGACGAGCCGACGGACACCGGCGGCCAGGTCAGCACCGGCCCGACGGAGACGGTGACGAAGCCGACGGCCACCACGCCGACGGAGAAGCCGACCACGACGCCGCCGACCAAGCCGACGACGACGCCGCCGACCACCGCGCCCACCACCCCGCCGACGACGCCTCCCACGACGCCGCCGACCACGGCGCCCACCACCGAGCCGACGCCGAGCGACACGGCGACCACGCCGGACACCAGCTCCAACTGACCCAGCGGCCGGAAAGCCGCCGCCCCCGCGGGCGGCGGCACCTGAACCACGCCAACTGAACCGCCCCGCCGGCGGTCAGCGCGTGAACGCCTCCCGGACGGCCGCGTACTCCTCGGTCCACCACACCGCGAGCGCGGACGCGGCCGGGAACAGCGGGTCGGAGCGGTGGTCGGCGCGCCCGTAGTGCCACTGCAGCATCCAGAAGTCGTTGAGCCGCTCCCACCACACCCGGTGCACGGCGGCGGCGACCTCGTGGCGGGTGGCGCCCGCCGCCCGCCGGTAGGCCCGGGCGTACGCCCGGACCTTCGGCAGGTCGAGGCGCCCGTCGTCGGGGTCGACGAAGAAGATCGCCGCGGCGCGCACGGCCTCCTCGGTGCGCGGCTTGACCCCGAGCCGGTCCCAGTCGACGATCGCGGCCGGCTCGTCGCCGCGGTAGAGCAGGTTCAGCGGGTGGAAGTCGCCGTGCACCCAGCCGCTGACCCGGCCGTGCGCGGCGGGCGGGCGGCGGTGGGCGTGCTTGCGCAGCAGCGCCCGGCGTTCCAGCAGGCGGTGTTCGGCAAGGGCGTCGAAGTCCGGGTGGGGGCCCTGGGCCCGCCGGTGGGCGCGGACCAGGCCCAGCAGCCGGCCGATGTCGGCGTGGGTGCGGTCGGGGTCGGCGCTCGGGTGCACGACCGTCGGCGCGGGCGGCTGGACGCGGGCGAGCGCGGTGTGCACCCGGCCCAGCAGGGCGCCCAGCCGGCGCGACTGGGCCTCGGTGAGTTCGGTGCCCTCGCGGTGCCGGCCCTCGATCCACGGGAACAGCGCGTAGCCGGTGCCGCCGAGGACGCAGACGGTGCCGCCGGTGCGGTCCGGCAGCGGGGCGGCGGCGGGCACGCCGAGGCGGGCCAGGCGGCGGGTCGCGTGGTGCTGGCGGCCGATGACGGCCGGGTCGGCGGTGTCGGCGGCGACGTACTGCTTGACGAAGTACCTGCCGCGGGTGGTGGTCAGCCGCCAGCCGTGGTTCAGCAGGCCGCGGGGGACGGGGGCGCAGGTCAGCGGTTCCCCTAAGTCGCTGTAGCGGCGCAGCAGAGCGCTGAGCGCCGCAGGCGTCGTCGCCGTGCTGCCCGTCACGGGGCACAGCGTAGATCACCAAGGACCGTGGTCCTGGCGGGGTGGCGCGCCACCCACCCCGGCGCGGCACCCGGGTGGGCGCGCCCCCGGCGCACGACGCGGCGCACCGCCGCCGTCCTCCGCCGCGCGGCCGTCCCGTCACCCTCGCGCGTCCGGCTGCGGCCGCCGTGTTGACATCGCCCTCCCCCGCGCGGCGCAACCGTCGGTGCGCCTCGCGCGGCGCATGCCATCCCCCAGCGCGGCCCACGTCATCCCCCTCGCGCGGCGCACGTCGTCCCCCTGCGCGGCGCACGTCGTCCCCCTGCCCGGCGCCCGCGGCCCTCGCGGCGCCCCGGGTTCACTCCACGCTGTGCCGCTCCGTGGCGAGCTTGCCGAGGATCGACGTCACGTGCTTCTTGACGGTCCGCTCCCGCTCGCCGAGCCGCTCGCCGATCTGCCGGTTGGTCAGCCCTTCGCCGATCAGGTCCAGGACCCGCTGCTCGGGGGTGGTCAGCTCCGACAGGCCCAGGTCGTCCGCCTGCACCGACTCGGATCTGGTGCCTCCGCCGCGCAGCCGCTCCATCACCTTCGCGGTCGCCTTGGGGTCGAGCAGGGAGTGGCCCGCGGCCACCTCGCGCACCGCCCGGATCAGGTCGTCGCCGCGGATCACCTTCGGCACGTAGCCGGCGGCGCCCGCCATGACGGCGTCGAACAGCGCCTCGTCGTCCGCGAAGGACGTGAGCATCAGGCAGGCGACGGTCGGGGCGTGCGAGCGCACCTCGCGGCACACCTCGACGCCGCTGCCGTCCGGCAGCCTGACGTCCAGCACGGCGACGTCGGGGTGCGTGGCGGGTATGCGGTCGGGTGCCTCCGCGGCGTTCCCGGCCTCGCCGACGATCTGCACGCCCTCGGCCGCCGACAGCAGGTCGTGCACGCCGCGGCGGACCACCTCGTGGTCGTCGAGGAGGAATACTCGGATATTTCCTTCTTCGCTCACGTGCCCAGCCTTGCACCGTTGCCATGCCGATGCCTCTTACGCAGTTTCGGTATCCGGGATACGGTGCGATTGTCCCGGTGGCCTGCGGGAACGCGTATCTACTAGGAAATCCAAGCAAAACCGCAGGTGGGACGGCTTCGCACAACGGCGGAACTTATGGGTAACGTCTTGTCTTGCGAGCCATCGCCGGGGCACTGTCACGCCTGGCTCGACCATGCCGCACCCACCCCGTGCGCCATGTCGGATCAGGTGAGTGCCTTCCCCACCCCATCGGTGGGGAGACCCAGCTGGCCGCCGGCAGACCCCGGGGGCCGGACAGACGGAGGAGCGAACGTGAGCGTGAAAAGCACTGCCGCGCGGAGGACGACCCGCGGCGGCGCGAAGCGCCGTGGGGGCGAGCCCGGGCTCGTGCAACTGCTGACCCCTGAGGGCGAGCGCGTCGAGCACCCTGAGTACTCCATCGACCTGACGCCGGAAGAGCTGCGCGGCCTGTACCGGGACATGGTGCTGACCCGCCGCTTCGACGGCGAGGCGATCACCCTCCAGCGGCAGGGCGAACTGGGCCTGTGGGCCTCCCTGCTCGGCCAGGAAGCGGCCCAGATCGGCTCAGGGCGGGCCACCCGCCCGGACGACTACGTCTTCCCGACGTACCGGGAGCACGGCGTGGCCTGGACCCGCGACGTGGACCCGCTGAACCTGCTCGGCATGTTCCGCGGCGTGAACAACGGCGGCTGGGACCCGAACCAGAACAACTTCCACCTGTACACGATCGTGATCGGCTCGCAGACGCTGCACGCCACCGGGTACGCGATGGGCGTGGCCAAGGACGGCGCGGACAGCGCGGTGATCGCGTACTTCGGCGACGGCGCCTCCAGCCAGGGCGACGTGGCGGAGGCGTTCACCTTCGCCGCGGTCTACAACGCGCCGGTGGTGTTCTTCTGCCAGAACAACCAGTGGGCGATCTCCGAGCCGACCGAGAAGCAGTCGCGGGTGCCGATCTACCAGCGCGCGGCCGGGTTCGGCTTCCCCGGCGTGCGGGTGGACGGCAACGACGTGCTGGCGGTGCTGGCGGTCACCCGGGCGGCCATGGAGCACGCCCGCAGCGGCCAGGGGCCGATGCTCGTCGAGGCGTTCACGTACCGGATGGGCGCGCACACCACCACCGACGACCCGACCCGCTACCGCGCCGACGAGGAGCGCGAGGAGTGGGCGTCGAAGGACCCGATCCAGCGGCTGCGCACCTACCTGGAGAGGGAGGGCCTGGCCGACGAGGCGTTCTACGCCGGGATCGACGCCGAGAGCGACGCGCTGGCCAAGCGGGTGCGCGAAGGGGTCAGGAACATGCCGAACCCCGAGCCCATGGCGATCTTCGACCACGTCTACGCCGACGGGCACGCGCTCGTCGACGAGGAGCGGGCGCAGTTCGCCGCGTACATGGCCTCTTTCGAGGACGTCGAGAACGCCGCCGTTCCCGGAAAGGGGCACTGACATGACCCAGATGCCGATCGCCAAAGCGCTCAACGAGTCGCTGCGCAAGGCGCTGGAGAACGACCCCAAGGTCCTCATCATGGGTGAGGACGTCGGCCGCCTCGGCGGTGTCTTCCGGATCACCGACGGCCTGCACAAGGACTTCGGCGAGGACCGCGTCATCGACACCCCGCTGGCCGAGTCCGGCATCGTCGGCACCGCGATCGGGCTGGCGCTGCGCGGCTACCGCCCGGTGGTGGAGATCCAGTTCGACGGTTTCGTCTTCCCGGCCTACGACCAGATCGTCACGCAGTTGGCGAAGATGCACGCCCGCTCCCTGGGCAAGGTCAAGCTGCCGGTCGTCGTCCGCATCCCCTACGGCGGCGGCATCGGCGCGGTGGAGCACCACAGCGAGTCCCCGGAGTCGCTGTTCGCGCACGTCGCGGGCCTGAAGGTGGTCTCCCCCTCGAACGCCAACGACGCGTACTGGATGATGCAGCAGGCCATCGAGTGCGACGATCCGGTGATCTTCTTCGAGCCCAAGCGCCGGTACTGGGACAAGGGCGAGGTCGACGTCTCCGCGGTCCCCGGCGACCTGCACAAGGCGGTCGTGGCGCGGCCCGGCACCGATCTGACGCTGGTCGCGTACGGGCCGATGGTCAAGGTGTGCCTGGAGGCGGCCGCGGCGGCCGCCAACGAGGGCCGGAGCCTGGAGGTCGTGGACCTGCGCTCGATGTCGCCGATCGACTTCGACACCGTGCAGGCGTCAGTGGAGCGGACCCGGCGGCTGGTCGTGGTGCACGAGGCGCCGGTGTTCTACGGCGCGGGCGCCGAGATCGCGGCCCGGATCACCGAGCGGTGCTTCTACCACCTGGAGGCGCCGGTGCTGCGCGTGGGCGGGTTCCACGCGCCGTACCCGCCGGCCCGGGTGGAGGAGGAGTACCTGCCCGGCCTCGACCGGGTGCTGGACGCCGTCGACCGCGCGCTGGCGTTCTGAGGAGAGGGTTGTGACAGTCATGACCGCACAGGCACAGCGCTTTCGCGAGTTCCGCATGCCGGACGTGGGCGAGGGCCTGACCGAGGCCGAGATCCTCAAGTGGTACGTGGCCGTGGGTGACACCGTCCACGACGGGCAGGTCATCTGCGAGGTCGAGACGGCGAAGGCGGCCGTCGAACTGCCCATCCCCTACGACGGGGTGGTCAGCGAGATCCGCTTCGACGAGGGCACCACCGTCGACGTCGGCACGCCGATCATCGTGGTGGACGCGGGCGGCGACGGCGCGGACGAGGCGCCTGCCGAGGCGGCTGCTCCCGCCGCGGCACCGGCCGCCGAGCCGGCCGCGGCGGCCGGCGAGGAGCCCAAGCGGCAGGCGGTGCTGGTCGGTTACGGCGTCGCGCCGTCCTCGACCACCCGCCGCCCGCGCAAGCAGGCCCCTGCCGCGACGTCCGCGCCGCCCGCTCAGGCTCCGGCCGCCGCCGCTCCGGCGGCCCCCGCGATCCCCGCACCGGCCGCCCCCGCGGCCCCCACGGGGCTCAACGGGCACGGCGCCGGGCCGGCCACCGCCGGAGACCGGCCGCTCGCCAAGCCGCCGGTCCGCAAGCTCGCCAAGGACCTGGGCATCGACCTGGCGACCGTGGTGCCGACCGGGCCGAACGGCGTGGTCACCCGCGAGGACGTACGGGCCGCGGCCGAGCCCGCGGCGCAAGCGCCCGAGCCCGCCGCGCAGCCGGTGGCCGGGCAGGTCCCGGCCGTCGCGGCCGCCCCCGCGTGGTCGGCGGCCGAACGCGAGATCCGCACGCCGATCAAGGGCGTCCGCAAGGCCACCGCCCAGGCGATGGTCACCAGCGCCTTCACCGCGCCGCACGTCACCGAGTTCGTGACGCTCGACATCACGCGGTCGATGAAGCTGGTGCAGGAGCTGAAGACCGACCCGGCGTTCGCCGGGCTCAAGGTCAGCCCGCTGCTGCTGGTCGCCAAGGCCCTGCTGGTCGCCATCCGGCGCAACCCGGCGGTCAACTCGGCCTGGGACGAGGCGAACCAGGAGATCGTGCAGAAGTCCTACGTCAACCTGGGGATCGCCGCGGCCACCCCGCGCGGCCTGATCGTCCCCAACGTCAAGGACGCGCAGGACAAGACGCTGCCCGAACTGGCCGCCGCGCTCGGCGAGCTGGTCACCACGGCCCGCGACGGGAAGACCTCGCCCGCCGCGATGCAGGGTGGCACGGTCACCATCACCAACGTCGGCGTGTTCGGCGTCGACACCGGGACGCCCATCCTCAACCCCGGCGAGTCCGCGATCCTCGCCTTCGGCGCGGTCAAGCTCCAGCCGTGGGTGCACAAGGGCAAGGTCAAGGCGCGGCAGGTCACCACGCTCGCGCTGTCCTTCGACCACCGCCTGGTGGACGGGGAGCTCGGCTCGAAGGTGCTGGCGGACATCGCCGCGATCCTGGAGCAGCCCAAGCGGCTGCTGACCTGGGCCTGACGGCGCAGCGGCCCGACGGCTCCCCAGCCTGACGGCCCCATGTCCCGCCCGGCGGGACACCGGCACCCCGCGGTGCCACAGCTCGGTCGAGGGGCCGGACGCACAAACGTCCGGCCCCTCAGCCATGCGTGGCACCGCCGCTTCTGGGCCGATTTGTGTTGGCATCGACCGTATGGTCGTCTCAGTCTCCGTCGTCCTGCTGCTGCTCCTGCTGGCAGCGATGCTGATGCGCAACCGTGCCCTCAAGCCCAGTCACGCCGTGATCTGCGTGCTGCTGGGCTTCTGCCTGGCCTCCACGAGCCTGGCCCCCACCATCCAGTCCACCCTCACCTCCACCGCCAACCTGGTCGGCACCATGCGCCCCTGACCCGATCCGCCCCCTGACCTGGTGTGCCCTCTGTGACGCAAGGGGCACCTTGTTCGTACCGCTACGTACTGCGTAGGGTTGGTCACTCGATGTTCGGACGACCCGAACGAAGTGACGAGGGGGAGGACCAGACGTGGGGGGCAGGTTCGCGTGGGGCACCGGTGTGCCCGCGGCGAGGAACGCGCGCGGCGACGGCCGCGCGGCATCACCGGGAAGGCGGCACGCGGCGGAGGTGCCGCGGTGACCCGCTCCTTCCCGCACCTGGGGTTCGACCCGACACCCGGCGACCCCGACCAGGTCAGCACGTTGGCCCGCAACCTCGCCGATCTGCACGGCGAGTTGACCAGGACCGTCGGCGAACTGGACCGCATCGACGCCGGCTACTGGAAGGGCGAGGCCGCCACCGCGTTCGTCGCCCACATCGACCACGACGTCACCCCGCTCATCAGGAAGGCCCACTCGTCGTTCGGCCGCGCCGCGGACGCCCTGTCCGGCTGGTCCGACCAGCTCCAGGGCTTCCAGGCGGAGGCCGACACGCTGGAACGCGAGGCCGCCGCCAAGCAGGGGACCCTCGACCACGCCAGGACCGCCGCCGGCCTGCCGCCCGACACTCCACCGGACCGCCCGCACCCCCAGCCCGAGGCGTCCCCGACGCCCGACTCCACGGCCGGCTCCACGGCCGACGCGGCGGCCGAGGCGAAGAAGAAGCAGGCGGTCTCCGACGCGAGCGACGCCCTCGACGGCGTACGCCACCGCGCCGAGGAACTCCACCACCGCTACACGCAGGCCGCGAAGTCCGTCAGCCACGAACTCCACAAGGCCGGCGACATCGCCCCGGACAAGCCCGGCCTCCTCCACCGCATAGCCCACTCCGTGGAAGGCGCCTGGAACGACACCGTCGCCTGGGTCAAGGACCACGCCGACCTCATCAAGATGCTCGGCGACATGCTCAGCGCCCTGACCGGCATCCTGGCCGCGATCGCCATCTTCACCGCCCCCTTCGAGCCGATCGGCGCGATCTTCGCCGGCGCGGCCCTCATCTCCGGCGCCGCCACCCTGGCCACCCACCTGGTCGCCATGGCGGCGGGCGCGGACGTGAGCTGGCTGACGCTGGGAATGGACGTCGTGAGCGTGTTCCCGGGGATCGGGGGCTTTGCGAAGGGGGCGAAGCTCGCGAAGTTCGGCAAGGTCCTCGACCAGGCGTCGGCACTCCGGCTCGCGGAGGACATCACGGCTGATGGCGGCAGGCTGTCCGCTGTCGCCGTCCGAGCGAAGAGGTTCGTCTTCCTCGGGACCAAGAAGGACGACTGGGACGTTGTGCTCAAGGGCCGCGGGCTCATCGGCCGGGGCCGTGCGGGCATCGAGGGCGCGATCCAGTTCGAGCGCAACTTCCAGTTCACGGGAACCAAGCCCCTCAACGCCGTTCTCAAGGTGATGAGGCGTGATCCGCTCGAGGGGCTGGCACGTCCGACCCGGATCGTCGACGCCACCTCCAAGGTCATCTCGAAGGTTCCCGCCGCGTTCGAGATCCACCACGACGTGAAGACCTTCAGTAAGGACCATCCGCAGGCGGCGCACGACATCAAGACCGCAGCGAAGGCACTGGCCTGGGTGGTCTCGGAGGGGCCGGGATGACCGAGAACATTCCCCCTTTCTCCCTCGAGGTTCCCGAGGGTTTCCACGAACTGCCGGTCGCGGTCGCCGCCGAGGCACGCGAACAGTCCCTCGCCGATCTCGTCCAGGGCATCTATCCGCAGGCCGGTCCCGAGGTGCGGCAGGCGGTCACGCCCATGGTCGCCAGCGCCACCGCGGTGATGGCCGACGCGCAGCTGACCTACGCGGCGATCGGGCTGTTCAGCGACGGGCCGGACAAGGTCGCCCAGTGCGCGCTCACCTTGGCGGTCGCACCCTCGGACCACCCCACCGCCGAGGTCGCGGCACACGGGATTCGCGAGATCCTCGCCCGC